>CAWUJR010000014.1:0-22163 GCA_963922375.1 uncultured Robbsia sp. | reverse complement strand
CCCATGTCGCCGGGCGTACCGTTCTTAAACCGGTCCTCCTAACTCGCGCTTGTTGATTCGTGTCGATTTGAACAAAACCACAATGCTAATAGCAAGCGATCGCTCGTGCATTGCTCTGGCGAACGTGCAAACGAATCGTGACATCGCCAAAAATTCTCCACACCTCGTCAATCAACGCGGTAATCGCGGCCCGTCCTATCCCTTTTCCTAAAGCGCTACGTTGTCCAATAAAAATCCCCAGAAAAACGGCGTCGGGGATACCCTCCCTGCGCTCGATCCATGTCGTACCGATGTCGGTGCCGTCGACGATAATGATTTTCCAAAGTAGCGTTCGCAGCAGCTGGGGCAGATGACGCGACATGTATTGGCCTGAGTCGATCGCTTGTGCCCACATCTCTATCAGCGGTATGTCGACTTCCAACGCGTCACGCAGTGCTATCGAACGCGGCATCTCCGGCCCCTGGAAGCGAAAATTTATTTTGCAGCCACGCAAATTTGAAGCGCCGGCGTGCATTTGGTGGCTCTGGGAAAGGGGCTTGGTACAAAGACCAACCACCCTCACCGCACTTGGCAAATAAGACGAAGCGGCTGCGACGCCAGTACATTTCTGTCCACCATGATGCACCGAAACGACTACTTCCACAAAAGTAATAATTTCGTTACACAATCTTACCTTTCTTGTTTATGCTAGCGACCATTTCCCCACATCGTCGCTTACAAATAGAAATCCATGGCTTTCCTCGCTCGCTTTTCTGCCTTGTCTCTTCGGACTGACGTTTTCAACACTGAGTGTCACATGTGGGGGGCGAACGAGAAGCGACACCGGGCGGCACGGGGCATTCACTGCGTTATTGCCCTTGCGGCACTCGGTAGCGCCGTCACCGCACGCGCAGACAACATCTTTGAAAGCGTTAATACGCAGCTGACGGCATCAGCCGGTGGCCAACACATCGATTACAAAGAAACCGCTCAGAATCAGCAGCTTGATTCCGAGAAAGGCTTTCAAGGCTCCTACCAGGGACAGGTATCGGTACAGCGGGACATGCTGGGAATAAAAGATGTGTTTCTCAGCGCCAGCTTCGCGTATGCAAAGGGACGCACCAATTATGACGGCTCCTTGATGGACGGCACGCCATTACAGGCGGGTACGCGTGCCAATACCAGCGATATCACCGTCAAAATTGGTAAGGCATTTCCTTTCACACCGCAAGGGCAGGTGATTTACTACGTGTATTACGGCTATCACCAATGGCTCAGGGATTCCACCAGCGTGTACGGCTATGACGAGCATTACCGTCATCATAGCGCCGGTGTCGGCATGATCGGTCAATATGCGGTCACACCGCAGCTGGTCGCCAGCATCGAAGGATCCGTGGGTGGCACCTTCGCCGCCAGCATGAATGCCAATATCATCCAGGGCAAGTTTAACCTCGGCTCGGCGGCCACATTGATGGGCGCGGTCGGGCTCGACTACGCGGTCACACGACACTTCCATGTGAATGCTGCCTATCAGATCACGCACTTCAAGTATGGGAAGTCCGACCTCGTTGACGGCGCGTACTATGAACCCGATTCGACCACGACCAACCAGACAGTAAGATTGGGCGCTGGTTACGCATTCTGATTAACAAGAAGGCGCGTTCCAGCGACAGCATTACCCCGGCGGCGAACAACGACCGAGATCGCGTCGCCCATCAGCGCAACGGGTCTGCCCACGTCACGGTCGGTCAGCTAACCGCCTCGCTGTATTCCGCCCGATACAGCATCGCCTCGATCCACGGACGGATTTCAGGCGGCCGCTTCGCGGTCGCCAGCCCCGCATCGAACATGTACTCGGCGACTCGTGTCGCCGTGGCGATCTCCGTTTCCCGAATATCGTGCTGGCTCGGAAACAGTCTGCCCGCCGCGCGCAGATCGTCGCTGACCTGATCTGCGATGGCCTGCGCGGCGACGATAAAGCACTGATCGGTAATCAGCGTTGGCATCGCCGCATAGGTGGCCAGTCCTATCGCGGGGAAGATATAAAAATTATTCGCCTGTCCCGGGCGATAAGTTTTTCCCTTGATCGTCACTTCGTCGAATTGCACCCCAGCGGCGTAGAGGGCTTTGCCATTCGACCATTTGTAGGCATCCTCAGCAGTACATTCCGCTTTGTCGGTCGGATTCGATAGCGCGAAGATAATGGGACGTTCATTCAATTCGCACATGGCTTCTACCACGCGTTGATTGAAAGCACCGCCTTGCGTACTGACACCAATTAGCATCGTCGGTTTGAATTGCTGTATCGCTTTAAGCAATTCCGTCGTATCGTCCTCATCGCACGCGTAGACACGTTGCGACGGCGTGAGGTCGTCGCGAGAGGTCGTCAGCAAGCCATTCACGTCGAATAATCGGATCAGCGACGCCGCCTCTTTTTTTGAGACGCCTTGTTGCTGCAACGCGGTAACGATCAAATTAGCGATACCGATGCCGGCAGACCCCGCCCCAAAGAACATCACGCGTTGTTCGCGCAATGTGGCGTTGATGATTTGCAATGCGGTTGTGATGCCGGCCAGCGTCACACTGGCCGTCCCCTGGATGTCGTCGTTATAGCAAAGGGTGGTAGCGGCATATTTCTTCAGCATCCGCTCAGCGTCGCTGCCTTTCCAATCTTCGAAATGAATGCAACAGCGCGGATAGACTTCACGCACGGCAGTCACGAATTCTTCGACGAACGCGTCGAGTTCACGCTGGTCCGGCGGTGCTTGACGTGTACCCAGGTAAAGCGGGTCGGCGCGCAACGTCGCCTGCGATGTGCCGATGTCGAGCAGTATCGGCAATGTGGCCTCTGGCGGTACGCCCGCGCAAGCGGTATAGAGCTGCAGCTTCCCGATCGGAATGCCCATGCCGTTGGTGCCCAAATCGCCGAGGCCGAGTATCCGGCCTCCCGTCGAAACACAAATGAAGCGAATGTCCTGAACTGGCCAATTGCGCAGCACGTCGGCGATATGTCCCTCCATATCCCGGGAAATGTATAAGCCCTGGGACTGCCGATAGAGATGACCGAATTTCAAGCAGGCTTCGCCGACGGTCGGATCGTAGAGGATCGGCAAAAAGCGCTCGGGATCTTCCATCACGACGCGATAGAATAGCGTCTCGTTGCGATCCAGCAGGCCAGTCAGATAAATATAACGTTCCAGATCCGATGTCTTTTGCTGCAAATGGCCCTTGACGCGATCGACCTGTCGGTCGATGGTTTCCACAGCGTGAGGCAAGAGGCCATGTAGGCCGTGACGGTCGCGCTCCTCTTTCGTGAACGCTGTGCCCCTGTTTCTTCGCGGGTCCTGAAGTAACGCATAGCCTTTGGGGACGGCAACAGCGGAATGTGAATGACGCATACTTTCTCCTCAATAGAGCGGCGATGGGGCTCGAACTGGGGTTTTCCCTGATGCTCACTTTCTACGCAGAAAGTGTACCTGCTCGCTGGCGTTCAGCGGCGTCCTCAGCCCATTGCGATGTGCCCATGCTGCCACGTTACCGCCTCTGTCATCCTTGCCATTCCTGCCATTCCTGCCAGTCACACCGCCTCCGCCTCCGCCTCTCGCACATGGATTCGGATGCTTACCCTCTACGATTCCATGCCGTTCTCGCGCACCTGATGCAAGCGCCTGGACACCTCCAGCCAAGCGCGTGCCGCGCGTGATAAATAGTGCGGATGCCAGACGTGCGCGACCTGCCAATCGACGGCCGGTTCGACAACCCGCACCACATCCAACTTGACGGACGCCAACCGCGCGACAAAAGGCTCAGGCAACAGCGCCACGCCCACCCCCGCCGACGCCATCGACACCAGCCAGTCCCATTGGCCGCTCTGTGCGGCAATCTGCGGCGTGAATCCTGCCTTGGCGAACGCGGCATGCAAACCGCGCGCCAACGCGAAATTGTCGGTCAGCATCACCAGCGGAAGATCCTTCAATGCGCTCAAGGCAATAATCCCGTGCGACGCACGGAAGGTTCCAACTTCCGCTGCAGCCCATATCGGATAACGGCGAACGGGTTCGCTTTGCAAATGCAACTCGGGTGCCGTGGGGAGCAGCGTCAGGCCGATTTCCAGATCGCCTGCGGCTACTTGGCGTTCGATCGACTGACCGGTGTCTTCGCGTAAGGTCAGCGTGAGATTGGGATAGCGCTGCCGGAACGCTTTCAATACATCGGTGAATAACAAATTGACCATCGGCGGCATGCCGATCGTCAAATTCCCCTGCTGCAAGTTCTGTGTGTCGCGTACTTCGTGACGCAATTGACGCATCGACGCGAGCATCTCTTCGCCGCGGGCGAACACCACGCGGCCGGTCTCCGTCAGTACGAGCTTGCGACCATGACGTATCAAAAGGGGCGCGCCCACTTCGTCCTCCAGATGCCTGACCATTTTGCTGATCGTCGATTGCGTGACGTTCATGGTGTCGGCCGCCTGCGTGAAGCTGTTCAACCGCACTGTCTCTACAAAATAACTGAGCGAGCGAAGGTCCATGAGCGATGTCCGACGAACTACAGCATGAAAAAAACGACTGAATAGCGGCATTGTAATTCATACAACGCATGCTTTCGCGCCGCTATATTGATCACACAGAGCGATAAAAACGAAGGCTCAGGAGACGTTTCATGTACGAAGATCGTATTCGACACCCTGCATTGCGAGCAAAGATCGTCAGCGCAGAAACCGCGGCAGAGCTGTTTCGCAGCGGGATGACGGTGGGGATGAGCGGCTTTACGCGCGCGGGTGATGCGAAAGCGCTCCCCGTCGCATTGGCCAACCGGGCGAAGCGCGATGGCTTGTCCGTCAACGTGATCACCGGTGCGTCGTTGGGCAACGATAGCGACGGGGTGATGGCCGAAGCCGGGTTGCTCGCCAAGCGTATGCCGTTCCAGTCGGACGCCCATTTACGCGCGAAGATCAACCGGGGCGAAGTGTTGTTCGTCGATCAGCATTTGTCCGAGACGGCCGAGCTGCTGCGTGCCGGCAATCTGGCACCCATCGACATCGCAGTCATCGAGGCCGCAGCGATTACCGACGAGGGCGCGATCGTGCCGACGATGTCCGTCGGCAATTCGGCTTCGTTCGCGCAACAGGCGAAGCAGATCGTGATCGAGTTGAATATGAGCGCACCGCTCTCGCTCGAGGGTCTGCACGATGTCTACCTGCCGCAAGCGCTTCCGGATCGACAGCCGATCCCGCTGACGCAACCGATGCAACGGATTGGACGCACCTTCATCGACATCGACCCCGCCCGCATCGCGGCGATCGTCATCACGGATCGTCCCGACAGCCCCTCGAATGTACTGCCGCCGGACAGCGAAACCGAGGCCATTGCACAGCACATCATCGGCTTCTTTAGCGCTGAAGTAGCAGCCGGGCGATTGACCCCCGCGTTACGACCGTTGCAAGCGGGTATCGGAACCATCGCCAATGCCGTGCTGCACGGGCTGATCGGGTCGCCGTTCACGAATCTGACGATGTTCTCCGAGGTCCTGCAGGACAGTGCCATTGCGTTGATCGATGCAGGTCAACTCGCGTTTGCTTCAGCGTCATCGATCACTTTGTCGTCACGTATGAACGACACCTTCCTCACGCACCTGGAGCGGTATCGCGACAAGCTGGTACTGCGACCGCAAGAGATCAGTAATCATCCGGAAATCGTGCGACGGCTAGGCATCATTGCATTGAACACGGCACTGGAATTCGACCTGTATGGCAACGTCAATTCGACGCATGTGGGCGGCACGCACATGATGAACGGAATCGGCGGGTCCGGCGATTTCGCACGCAACGGGCAACTGTCGATCTTCGTGACGAAATCGGTGGCAAAAGGTGGCAGCATTTCTTGCGTCGTGCCAATGGTCCCGCATGTGGACCATACCGAACACGATGTCGATATCTTGGTCACCGAATGGGGATTGGCAGACTTGCGCGGCCTTGCACCACGCGAGCGGGCACCGCTGATCATCGAACGATGCGCGCACCCCGATTATCGCGCAAGGCTCACCCGGTATTTCGAGCAAGCCTGCGAGCGCGGGGGGCACACGCCACATCGCCTGGATCGCGCATTCAATTGGATGGCGCCTTAACGCCCAAAGCGGTCACGAGCAAGTCAACGGCTGCGCGTTGACTTGCTGTCGATCAATAACGTGCGAGCCAGTGCGCGTAAGGCGCCGGCAGCGTCCACGATGCGCGATCGACACCCAGTTCACGCGCGGCAAAGTACGCCCAATGCGGGTCGGCCAGATGCGCCTTGCCCACCATCACCAGATCCAACTGGCCTTCTTTGACCACTCGCTCGGCGATCTCCGGGGTGCCGAAGCCCCATGCGGACGACACCGGAATGCCCGCTTCGCGACGCACACGTTCTGCGATCGGACCCATGAAAGCCGGGCCCCACGGAATATTGGTGTCCGGAATCGTGAAGCCGATGCTGACGCTCATCATGTCCATGCCGCGATCCTTGAACTGACGGGTCAATTCAATTGATTCGAGCAATGTCTGTTCGTCACGGCCATCGTATTCGAGCACGCCGAAACGCACCGTCAAGGGCAGGTGCTCAGGCCAGACTTCGCGTACGGCGGACAGCGTTTCCAGCAGGAAACGGCTGCGGTTCTCGACGCTGCCACCATACGCATCGTCACGATGATTCGAATGGGCGGAGAAGAAGCTTTGCGCCAGATAACCATGCGCGAAATGCAATTCGAGCCACTCGAAGCCCGCTTCCAGCGAGCGACGCGCTGCATCGACAAAATTCTGACGCACGCGTGCGATGTCGTCCAGCGTCATGGCCTTCGGCTGCTTCGGCAAATTCTCGCCGAATGCCAAGGCCGACGGTGCGATCGTCGGCCAGCCATGCGGATCGCCTTCAGCAATATGGTCATCGCCTTCCCACGGGCGATTCGCGCTGGCTTTGCGACCGGCGTGCGCGATTTGGATGCCGGGCACTGATCCAGCCGCCTTGATCGCTTTGACGACTGGCACGAACGCTTGCGCCTGTTCGTCGTTCCAGATGCCCGCGCACCCCGGTGTGATGCGGCCTTCCGGCGCAACCGCCGTCGCCTCGACAATCACCAATCCCGCACCGCCGCGGGCCATCGACGCATAGTTCACGTGATGCCAGTCGTTGATGACACCGTCGATCGCCGAATATTGGCACATGGGGGGCACTGCAATACGATTACGCAGCTCGATGCTCTTGAGCTTGTAAGGTTGAAATAAGGCGGACATCGGGTTCCTCTCAAAAAACGCTTCAATGGCGAATACTTCTAAAGTTCGATAATTGTCGAACTATCATGAGAGTATACCCCAGCATGTATAATTGCGTGCATGCGCCCCTTCAAACATCCCGAGCCCGCCGACTTCGTTCTAGAACGGGTCTTATATGCGCTGAGCGATTCGATCCGACTGGATATCGTCCGCCGCCTGGCGGCGGTCAGTGCCGCCAGTTGCGGAGAACTCGATGGCGGTCGCCCTAAGTCGACGGTGTCGCATCATTTCCGCGTGTTGCGTGAATCTGGTCTCGTACTGACGAAGCATACCGGTACGACACATATGAACGAACTTCGCAGTGCCGAAATAGAAAGCCGCTTCCCGGGCTTGCTGGAATCCATCCTTTCGCATATCCAGCGAACTTGAGCCAAACCAAGCCGGGTCGCCGGAGGCACGAACGCCACGGCTGCGGCGAGGCGTCAGACTTGCTTTGTGTTCCCATCAAAGTTGGAGCAGCCCTGTCAGGCGGTTGATTGCCGCGCGTTTTAGTATCGCGCCGCTTCACAAAGGCATCGAATCCACCGCCAAATGAAGCAAACTTCTGGCAAAGCGGAAGAACGGCGTCGGTCCGAGATATCGACAAAATGCTCTTTTCCTCGGTTTCCCCTGTCATTGCTAATGAAAAGTTAAGAGGTGTTGCTCCGCCACGGGAGACGCCTGCCCTATCCGAAGACGGAACAACGCACAGTCGTCTCGCTTCCGCGATACTGACCGCTCGGGGCACACGCATGAAATGACAGCCTGTCGAACATAAGCGCGCCTGTCATGAAAGCAAATAACTCACAATGAAAAGGTCGAGCCTTTCAGGCAGGCCCTCCTCCGTAAGATTAAGCTACTGTAAGGAGCAACATTCGCAGACTCAAATTTCTATACAGGGTTTTATTGCGCCTATAGGATAGTTTCTGTTACTGACAAGTAACAACGAAGAAATATCATTAATCATCACGACAAGGAAACTATCATGCAAAACGCTCAGAACGACACCAAAGCTGTAGTGGTTGAGTCTAAGAAAGAAGCACCGAAGTTTTCTCTGAATGTTAAAAAGAAGGTCACGCAAAATAATCGTCGCGCATTGGGCGCACTGGTCAAGTAAATTTTGACTGTGATGCCGAGACATCAGACCAGCGATGCCTCGGCATTCGGAGGAACCGGAGTGGCTTATGAACTATCCATACTTGAAATATTCTTCGTTGCTCCACGAACAAAAGAATGCTCTAAAAATCGTATCGACCGATGCCGACATACTGATCGAAACGGAAAACCCCCGGCAGCTGAAGCAGCTTTTGTTAGACATGGATGGACGGGACGCTATCCATGTTCTTTCCGCCAGGCATTCTTACGAAGAAGCGGACATCTCCCTACTTTCAACGCAATTGGCCGACGCAGGTGTCGCCCAAGTAACGTCCCAACCGGCAGCGAAGACCCTGGATCCAGAGGTTTTTTCAAAAACCTGCAGAGCAATTTTCCCCGAGTGGAAAAAGAAGATATTTACCAGTGATTTTTGGCATGATCTTACTCAAGGAAAATTGCCGAAATCTGCTTTCGCGGGGTGGCTGCTGGAAAATTTTCATTTCATTGAAGGAGCAACAAAGCGACTTTCTCTGGTGACTTCCTATACTCGAGAAAACAAAGAAATCAGAAAATTATTTTCTCAGCATTTTGTCGAAGAATATAACCATTACAGCTTCTTCTTGAAAGCTTTGCGGCGCCTTGGATTTACCAAGGAACAGGTTCTCGCACATCAACCGTTGCCAAGCACGAGCGCCATTATCGATCATATGCGCGAATGCGGGCGTAGAGACGTGATTTCCTACGCTGCATGCTCGGCCTTTCTTGAGTCAACGGGAGGCGATCGAACGGAAGGAATGGTCTTCTACGACGCGTTAACCGAACACTACGACCCTGAAAAAGCAGGAATTATTCGTCCGCTTGTTGACCACGCGTACCTGGACGAGGAATACGGTCACAACGACTGGCTGGAGAAGGTCTGCGCATGCCTGCCCTCGCTCGACATGGACCGCGCAGATAAGGCGATTCAGTCGGCTGAAACCCTGGTCGAGACGCTGGAACTATGGACGCACGACATGGCGCGCCACTATTGTCAGTTGTCTTTTGAAGACCTCCTTGATTCTTCCCGCTATCGCTAAGAAAGGTGCCCCATGACCACCAGCGACTTCACGCCGTTCTTGCCTACTTCGGTCCCTAAGTGCCTGCCGCATGCGACGATGACAGTCGAAAAAGACATGGCGATCCTCGTGTTCCCAGGTAACGAATATACGTTTTCGTCTGAAGCGGCAGCCCTCGCCCAGCGCGTCTTCCCGCTTATCTCCGGCATCCATTCAGTCGAGGCGATCGCTCAACGAAGCGGCGTCACCATCGACAATATCCTGACTTTCTTGCACTTTCTACACGAAGAGCACCTACTCATTGACCTCAATGCAAGCGCGAGAGGCGCAATGACCGGCAAGGAACTGATTAGCTTGGTCAAGAAAGAAGCGTCGTTTTGGCGTCAGCACATCGACAATCAACCTTTCTGGAAGAGCGTTCATGAGGGGCGATGCTCCGAAAGACAGATTTTAGGATGGGGAATCGAGTTCTACCATTATGTCGACGCAGCAAACGAATACATGGCGAACGGCGTCGCCTATTGCCGCGAATCCATCGAGGTGCGGCAAAAGCTAGCGGGGCAATATGCCGAAGAAGCGGGACACGGGCAGATATTTCTCGAAGGCTTGGTCGCTGACGGCCTGAGTGAAGCCAGAGTAGAAACGGCCATGCCGTTGCCAAGCACACGTGCATTGATAAATTATCTCAATGAAGTTGCGATGGAGAGTTCGCTGGTATATAGCGTAATTTTTTCATTGATGCAGTCTGATGGCGAAGCGTTCAATAGAGAAGGCCTCAGCGACTACTACGCCTCACTGATAGCGCTTTACCCTTTTGCCAAGGGGATGTTCGGCGCATTTCTGAAACATGCTTCGATCGATGCACAACTGGGGCATCAAAAATCTCTGTTCGAAACACTCTACGAAAACGAACCGCTTATATCAGCGCGCGACGTTTCGCGTGTTTTGACCACGCTTCGGCAGCTAGTGAATTACTTTATCCTTTTCTACGAATACATTTCGGAATACTACGGGAATGATGCAGCACAATTACCGAGACGTGCTCCGCGCGTCGCCGATTTCACGATGCTAGCGCTGACGGAGTAAGCCCTATGCATGAATGGACCGGACGGGCTGAGCGTGTCATCGCTGGCGGAGCAACCCACGACAGTTGGGCGAGCACAGAGCCGATAGTTTTCGATCATGGAAGCGGTGCATTCAAATGGGATACGGACGGTAAGCAATATGTCGACTTTTGGATGGGGCATGGTGCATTGATTCTCGGTCACAATCCTCCCGCCATCGTGGAGGCTCTAGCGAAACAGCTACATCGTGGAACGCATCTCTCGGGCAATCACACCATCCTCGTGCAATGGGCAGAGAAAGTGACGCAAATGGTGCCGAGCGCGGAAAAGGTAAGATTTTGCGCGTCTGGCACCGAGGCGACCCTGTTGGCAATGCGACTGGCACGGGCGTACACCTCGCGCCCGGTCATCGTGAGAATCGACGGGCATTTCCACGGGTGGCATGACGAAGCCCTTAGTGCGGCGGTCGAAGACTGGCCTGCCGGTGCTCATCCGGAATCGGCAACGAATGTCGAGCTCGTCGCGCCATATGATCTGGATGCGATGGAAGCAGTGCTCGCGTACAGGAATGTCGCGGCGGTCATTCTGGAGCCCGGCGGAGGCAGTAGCGGGACCTTACCTTACGACGCGGAATTTTTAAGATCACTCCGGGAATTGACTGAGCGCTACGACACCTTACTCATCTTCGACGAAGTCATGAGTGGATTTCGATTTGCCCCCGGAGGAGTCCAGCAGATAGCATCCGTGATGCCTGATATCACGACGCTGTCAAAGGTGTTGTGCGGCGGATTGCCGGGCGCTGCAGTCGCCGGCCGATGCGATGTGATGGAGTGCTTTGACGCGGCACATAAGCGCAAGGTGGTGCACGCCGGAACGTTCAACGGGAATCCACTTTCCGCGAGCGCCGGCCTAGCCACCTTGGGAAAAGTTGATGACGGCTACCTTCAACGGACATTAAACACGACGACGGCGCAATTCGTCGAAGCAGTGAACGAACGCGCCCAACAAGTAGGCGTTGATGTTCGCCTCTTCCATCAATTTTCGATATTCCACCTTGTAATTGGCGCACAGGAAGAGAGCGTTACTGTAACGCCTTCAGAAGACGTGTTCTGGCTAATCCAGAAAAATTCGAAACGACATAACTATTTGAAAGCGGCGCTCGCACAGGAGGGTATCGATTTACACAAGTCGCATGGTTGGATCAGCGCATGCCATACGGAGGAGGTACTTTACAGCGCCATATGTATGTTCCATCGCGCTTTTGAGCGACTATCGCTGCTCGCCGACCATGGCGGCTTGCGTTACGGAGAAAGCACATGTTAGAAGTGGCTAATTTCATCAACGGCAAGCATGTCCATTCCCGTGAGGGTGCCGACCTGTTTTCCGTGAATCCGTCAACTGAAAACAACGTGGCGCGAATCGACATCGCTTCGCCAGCAGATGTGGATGCTGCCGTCCGTGCCGCCCGTGCAGCTTTCGCGTCTGGCCCTTGGCCAAGGTTATCGGTCGAAGAGCGCGCATCGTATTTGCATCAGATCGCGGACGCTTTGGAAGACAACTTGGCGTTGTTTGCCGAACAAGAATGCATCGACACGGGATTTTCGTCCAAAATGTGTCGAGATGGTCATTTGCCGCGGGCGGTCGAACACTTTCACTTCTTCGCGGAGGAAGGCAAGCGATTCTACGGCAGTGCATTTCCGGTCGACGATGCTTACATCAATCTGACGAATCACCAACCTGTCGGTGTCGTGGCCATCATGACGCCCTGGAACGGCCCATTGGCCGTGTCATCGATCAATCTCGCAGCGGCCCTGATTACCGGTAATACGGTTGTGCTCAAACCCTCCGAGTTGGCCCCCATAACCATATCCATGCTGGGCCAGATCTTAGAGGAAATAGGATTGCCGGACGGCGTAGTGAACATCGTCCATGGCCCGGGGCAGCCCACCGGGCAAGCGCTGATTGAACACCCGGATATCGATCTCGTCTGCTTTATTGGCGGCACAGAGGTGGGTAAGCAAGTGATGACTTGTTCGGCGAACACCATCCGACGATCCATTCTCGAATTGGGCGGCAAATCGCCCACAGTCATTCTAGAGGACGCGGACATCGACGACGCTCTCGACGGGGCGCTCGTCTCTGCATTTAGCAGCAATGGTCAGGTTTGCACAGCCGGATCGAGAATTATCGTTCATCGAAATATCGCTGAGGCGTTCACCAAACGGTTTATCGAGCGTACACAGCAGATTCGCGTGGGTGACCCGTTTGACGAGGCGACCGAAATCGGGCCCATGATCAGCGCTCGGCACCGCGACAGCATACTGCGGGCGATTGCGAAAGCGCAGCAGGATGGTGCGATCTTGCGCACAGGTGGACGCGTTCCTAAAGACCGACCTACCGGCTTCTACATTGAGCCGGCCGTGCTGACTAACGTCGATAGCGAAAGTGCGATGGCGAATGAGGAAATTTTCGGTCCGGTGATCGGCATCTTCAGCGCAGATGACGAGGCGCACGCATTGACCCTCGCAAATGCCACGCGGTTCGGGCTGGCAGGTTCGGTGTGGAGCGCGGACCAATCCCGAGCGTTGGCATTCGCTCGAAAAATGCACGCGGGGAACATCGGTATCAACACACCCTACATACGCGATATCCGCTGTCCGTTCGGCGGCTTCAAGCAAAGCGGCATTGGTGCCGTAGGCGGCAGATGGAGCATGGAGTCGTTTTCGCAAGTGCAGACGCTCTGTCTCCCGATAAATCGTTATCCGTTGCCCTCATATGGCAACAAATCGGTCTGACATCGCAACGAATGTCATCTTCTGATTTCAATTTCTCGGACACAGCATGATCAGAACAATAGATGAACGGTTCCAAATGACCGAAGAACACATTGAACATTTCAACAAAAGCGGCTTTGTTGTCTTGCGCTCTTTTCTGTCCTCATCGCTCATTTCTCATATCAATGAGGCCATCTCCAATCATTTGCGGCTGCTGGACGAAAACCAGACGGGATTTAAAAGGGTCGGCTATGACATCTTCGAGGGCGACGCGCAGATCGACGCATTGCTTGCCGACCACCAGTTCTCGGAAACCCTGACCGCCTTGTCCGGAAGAAGCCTTTTCTATACCCAAGGACTGGGATTCCAAATAGAAAAAGAAAAGCACACGGGGTTCCCCTGGCATATCGGCACCCAAAGCTTCGGTTACCAGCGAGGCACGGATTTCGGATGTTCAATGTGGGTGCCTCTAGTGGAAATCGACACAGAAAGACAAGGGGGCGGCATGAGCTATGTGCCCGAAGATGCCATATCAGGCCAATTCATGTACACCGACATAGATCCTGCAATCGACGGCATGATGAGCGCCCTGGCCGAAAATGATCGCGAAGCGCTGAATTTGGAAGACTACGTGGAATTACGGCACAGCATACTTAACTCGCCTGCACTCAGTTCTCTCCTTGAATACTACAAGGTCACCGACTCGTTCGGACTTGGCGACGTATTACTTTTCAACAAAAATGTCATTCATGTAAGCGAGCCGCTGGAAGATGGCGAAATCGAGAGTCGCACAGCGTTTGTGATGCGGTTCGTCGACATTGACAGTCGCTACGATCAAAGGCGAGCTAACGGACTCGACTTTCCGATGATCCACTTTGACCGCCCTCCCTCGTCAAATTTTCATTCGCGCGTATGCCACAAAGATGGCGATTTGATTCGTGAAAGCAAGCTCTTTAGTAATGCGGCTCGTCGAACCTTAGTCAAAACACGCTAAGTCAACATGGGAGATGGTTCGTGGAAAAGGCGCAGACTCTATCAGTATGGCGGAGTAGTCAGTTTCAAATGTTGTTTTCTGGAGCGCTTTTTTGCAACCTTGGCGCGAAGGTTTACGAGCTGGCGTTGCCACTTCTTATTTACGAGATCACCCGATCGTCCGAAATCATGGGGTGGGTCCGGGCGACCGAGTTCTTACCCTATGTTTTGCTTGCTGCGATTATCGGCGCGCTTATCGATCGGTTTGATCGCAGGACATGGGCGCAATGGATGATTGCCGGCCAAGTGTTGTGTTTGCTCTTGGCGTGGGTCGGCATCGGATTTTTGAAGAACCCGCTTTGGGTTATTTTTCCGTGCGCTTTTTTTATGATGGCATTCAATTTTGGATACCTTAGTGCGCGAATGGGGATGCTGAAGCACATGCTTCCTGCGGAGCTTCAGGGCGCAGCAACATCCAATATGAGTTCGCTGAATAGCTTTTTCCAGACAATCGGGCCTATGTTGTCCGGTGTTATTATTTTATTTTCTTCGGTTCATATTATATTTTTGTGGATAGCAGCGTTTTTCCTGATCGCGTGGTGCTATCTCGTCAAAATGCCCTATGAGAAGGAGGTAGCCCGACCGGCGTTGCCGTTGGCTATGGCAATCGCAGAGGGATGGCATATACTGCGCGCAAACACTGCCCTTTATCATATGGCGCTCGCCATTGCGGTGTTGAACACTTGCGCCATGGTTTTCTCTTTGCAATCGATTTTTTACGCGAAGAACGCGCTGGGGATGAATGCCGCGGACATTGGATTCATGGCATCGATCGGTGGCGTGGGCGGCATAATGGGTTCATTCGCAGCGGTACGCCTGCGCAACCGCTTCGGCTTGGGTCCAGTATTGATAGCGACCGTATTTTTCCAGGCCGTGGGCTATTTGTTCCTATCCGTCAAATCGGTGTTCTGGGTGCTGGACGTATCGTTTTTTTGGGTTAGTTTTTTCGAAGTAATTACGGCCATTTTGGTCTATACGTATCGCCAGGAGAGCGTTAAAAGCGACAGCCTTGGTAAGGTCATGGGTATTACCGGAACGTTATTCAAATGTGGTCTTCCTGCAGGTCTCGCCCTCTCAGGTTACGTCGTTGCAGCGTACGGCGTGGGAACGCTCTTTGTGATTTGCGGCGGCATTCAGATCGCGTTGGCACTCCTCTGTATGTTGAGCCCGATGGCGAAGATCCAATAACGAAGCGTCAGTAGCAGGACAACCTCCGACCCCGTGCATCCTAGGTGTCGGCAACGGGCGTGGACCAAAAAGGTTCAGGTTTGGGTATAATATTTGCTATGGCTAGAAACCCGCGCTTTCGATGCGTGACTTCTACTCAAACCTATACCGATGCCGATGCCGATAAATATCCCTGGGCCTACCTGCTATCCTGATGACGCCGCTTTCAGCGATGCGGCGCTCCGCCAGCAACGTCAGCGTCTCACCCCCCACCGCAACGCACATTCCTCGTTCGACAATTCATCAGTGTCCCTGGCAGGACGCTCGGCTGCGTCGGTGGGTTCCGGCGTCAGTCGGCGCTTTGATGCGCTGAAGTCCATTGCAACGTTGACGTTCGTCGCGTGCGTAATGTCGGCGGCCGCGCCCGCTTTCGCGCAGGATAATGCCGCTTCGACTGCGAGCACCGTCGGCACCGGCGTTGCGTCGTCGCCGGCGCTGGCGACGCCTGTCGTTTCGGCGTCGGAGGCCGCTTCACCGGTCGTCGCCACGCCACCGTCGGAACTGTATGGGGCGCTGTATCGAGACGTCGAATTAGCCCACATCTATGCGGACAGCAAAACCTTTGCCGACATGGTGCCCACGTCGGACCCGCAACAGATCGTGGCACTGTACCAACAGCAGCGCGGGCAAGCTGGATTCGATCTAAAACAATTCGTCGCACAGCACTTCATTTTGCCTTCACGCTCGACGAAGGCGTTCGTATCGGATCCTAATCAAAACGTTACCCAGCATATCGATACATTGTGGAACGTTTTGAGACGTGACCCCGATGCGAATCCGAGTCAGTGGTCGTCGCTTTTACCGCTTCCGCATTCGTACGTCGTGCCGGGCGACCGCTTCGACGAGATCTATTATTGGGACTCGTACTTCATCATGCTGGGTCTGCAGCAAAGCGGACGTGAAGACCTGCTGAATGACGAGTTGAACAATTTCGCGACGTTGATCGACCGCTACGGCCACATTCCGAACGGCAACCGAACCTATTATCTCAGCCGCTCACAACCACCGTTCTTCGCGCAAATGGTTCGCCTTGCAGCTGAAAAGGGGGGAGATCAGGTCTATCTAAAATATCAGCCTGAGTTGGAGAAAGAATACGCGTATTGGATGGATGGGAGCGCGACGTTGAAGCCGGGGCAAGCGTATCGCCACCTGGTCAAGCTGCCCGACGGCACGCTGATGAATCGCTATTGGGACGACCGCGCGGCACCGCGTGACGAGTCCTATCGCGAAGACGTCGTGACCGCCCAGCAAATGCCGCAACGCGACGCAGGCGAACTCTGGCGAAACCTTCGCGCGGCGGGCGAAACCGGATGGGATTTCAGCTCACGTTGGTTCCAGGATGGCCAATCGCTTGCAACGGTCGATGTTACCTCGTTGATACCAGTCGACCTGAACAGCCTGATGGTCGATCTCGAGCGCACGCTAGCCAAGTCGTATCGCCTGCAGGGCAATGCCCGTATGGCGTCGACGATGGAGAAACGGGCCGCCACCCGCGCCGAAGCGATCCGTCACGTATTGTGGGATCCTCAACTGCAAGCATTCGGCGACTACAACTTTGCCGACCACGCGCTCACGCATCGTCTGAGCGCGGCGACGGCTTTCCCGCTGTTCTCCGGCATTGCAACGAAGGCGCAGGCCAATATGGTGGCCACGACCCTTCGCACGAAACTACTGCGTCCGGGCGGCCTGGCCACGACGCAAGCCCATTCGGGTCAGCAATGGGATGAGCCGAACGGCTGGGCTCCTCTGCAATATGTGGCCGTCATCGGTCTGCGCCGCTATGGGGATGCGGACCTCGCGCGAACGATCGGGCTGCGGTGGATCCAGAACAACGTGGACTATTATCAGCACACCGGTAAATTGGTCGAGAAATACGATGTCGACGGTGAGGCAAAGGCCGCCGGCGGAGGCGAATATCCGCTGCAGGATGGCTTCGGATGGACCAACGGCGTGTTGCGTGCATTGATGGTGATGTATCCGACGTCGCCGGGAAGCGCGAAGCCGCCGGTCGATGTCCCGGGAGGCACCGCAGGCGTATCGGCTGCGGCTGCATCGGCGGCAGTGGCGCCGAAGACGTCGCATTCGCTCGCCGCACCTGCATCCTCGGCAGCGTCCGCGGCAGCCGTTCCGGCACAGTAACGTGCCTTGATGCAGTCGCGATCAGCGCTCGGCGCTTGCCGACGAAGGAAGTGCCTGCATCGCTTCCTGCTCAGCCGCATGCGTCAAAATAGTATCGACGAGGGCGCGGGTGGCCGCCGAGCGTTCGAAGCGCCGGTGGACCATCAATAATTCCGTGCTGACGGCATCGTCCTCGACCGGCCGAAACAATGCGCCCTCCAGCTTGATACTTTGCATCGATGCCGGTACCAGGCTAACGCCAAACCCCGCCGCCACCAGACCGACAACCGTCGATAGCCCGCGTGCGGTCACGGCCACGCGTGGCTCGAAACCCGCTGCGCGGCATACCGCGCTGACCGCGCTCGAGAATCCGGCGTCGGGCGGATCGTCGAGCATCACGTAAGGTTCGTTGGCAAGCTCGACCAATGCGATCGATTTTGCCCGCGCCAGACGACTTCCTTTCGATACGACGGCTACCATACGCTGCCGCGACAGCACCTTTACCTGGAAAGCATCGGGAACCACAGCGACGGGGCCACGGACCAGGGCAAGATCCAGCACGTCGCGCCGCAAGCCTTCGATCTGTTGCTGGACAGATATTTCGGAGAGCCGCAGTTCGACGTCAGGATGTTTTCCGAGATATTCGCGCAACGCACGGGGCAGGATCCGCTCGAGCATCGCCGAACCTACATACGATATTTCGATCACGCCTACCTCGCCACGGCCCGCACGCTGCGCAGTGAGCAGCGCGTGATCGGCCTGCAGCAAGGCCGCGCGGGCCCCCGGCAACAACGCGCTGCCGGCACCGGACAGCTCGATATGTCTTTTACGACGAACAAAGAGCTGCACGCCTAATCGGCTCTCAAGCGCCTTGATCTGTTGGCTAAGTGCGGGCTGGGCGATGCCGAGTCGCTCCGCCGCGCGACCCATATGCAGCAGTTCGGCGGTGGCAACAAAGTAACGCAGATGGCGAAAATCGGCTGTCATGGCGCGTTCGATCGATAAGATTTTCGTATCGATTCTACCGGTAAACGGTGTTGTATCGATGATCGGTCTGGCAAACAATCGAGGCATACCTCATCGCACATTGGAGCGTCAGAATCGTCATGAGTGACACCAACAGGACCCAGCTTCCATCAGCCCCTTATGCGGATTTGCCGCCGATCAACGACCTGCGTAGCGCCGTTGCGCGCCTGAAAGATATCCCCGGGCAATGGCTCGAAACGAATCACCTCGTCGATCCGATATCGGAGCTGGCGGGCGTCTACAAAAAGATAGGCGCCGGCGGCACCGTGCAGCGCCCAACGAAGACCGGCCCTGCGATGATGTTCAATAATGTCAAAGGCTTTCCGGGATCGCGCGTTCTAGTCGGAATGATGGCAAGCCGTGAACGCGTCGGCGTGCTGCTGGAGGCCGCGCCGGACGAGCTCACCGAGCGCATGGGCGAAGCGGTCAAGCATCCCATCGATCCGGTCGTCGTGGGCAAGGACAAAGCGCTGTGCCAGCAAGTGGTGCATCTGGCAGAAGACAAAGACTTCGATTTGCGCACCTTGTTGCCTGCACCGACCAATACGCCCGAAGATGCGGGTCCTTTTTTCTGCCTGGGCCTCGTACTCGGGAGCGATCCGGATACCGGACATGCCGATGTGACCATTCATCGGCTATGCGTGCAAGGCCGCGATGAGTTATCTATTTTCTTCGCGCCGGGGCGACACATTGACGCGTTCCGTCAGAAGGCGGAAGCAGCCGGTAAGCCGTTACCGGTGTCGATCAATATGGGACTGGACCCCGCGATCCTGATCGGTGCATGTTTTGAAGCGCCCACCACGCCGTTCGGTTTCGACGAACTGGCAATCGCGGGCGGTCTGCGCGGACACGGCGTCGAGCTGGTGGATTGCGTCAGCGTGAAGCAGAAATCGATCGCACGCGCCGAGATCGTCATCGAAGGCGAAATTCTGCCGAATGTACGCGTAGCGGAAGATCAACATTCGCATACCGGTAAAGCCATGCCGGAGTTCCCGGGCTATACGGGACCGGCAAATGCGTCGCTTCCGGTGATCAAGGTAAAAGCGATCACGATGCGCAAGGAAGCCATTCTGCAAACATTGGTGGGACCGGGCGAAGAGCACACGAACCTCGCCGGCATTCCGACAGAAGCAAGTATCTTCAATGCAACACAGACCGCATTGCCCGGCTTCGTGAAGAAGGTGTATGCGCATACCTCGGGCGGCGGTAAGCTGCTGGCCATTCTCCAGGTCGCGAAGCGCTCGGCGCTGGATCAAGGCAAAGAGCGTCAGGCCGCATTGATCGCATTGGGCGTCTACTCGGAACTGAAAAACGTTATCCTTGTTGACGAGGACGTGGATCCTTTCGACAGCAACGACGTTCTCTGGGCGATGAGCACCCGATTTCAGGCCGATGTCGACCAGATGAATCTGCCGAGCGTCCGAGGACACGTGCTGGACCCGTCGCAACGCCCGGACTACAGCCCGGCGATTCAGGCGGTAGGCATCACTTGCAAGACGGTTTTCGACGCGACCGTCCCATTTCATCTGCGCGAGCACTTCATTCGCGCGCAATTTCAGGACGTCGATGTCGAACCCTTCCTGTGCGGTTGAAAGCCGGGAGGGGAGTACCGTGATCAAGTTGATAGGAGAAGAAAATGAAGCTCGTCGTGGGATTAACCGGCGCAACCGGCGCCCCGGTCGCCATCCGGGTACTGGAACAACTGCGGGCGGCGGGCGTGGAAATTCACCTGATCGTCTCGCAATGGGCTAAAACGAACATCGGCATCGAATGCGATGAGACACTCGACTACGTCTCGTCGCTCGCCGACGAGGTTTACGATAACCGGAACCTCGCTGCGAGGGTATCGAGCGGTTCGTTTCGGCACGATGGCATGATCATCGTGCCATGCAGCACGAAGACGCTCGCCTGCATTCGCATGGGGTTTTCCGACAGCCTGATCACGCGCGCAGCGGATGTCTCGATGAAAGAGCGGCGCAAACTGGTACTCGCGGTTCGCGAGTCGCCTTTCAATTCGATTCATCTTGAAAACATGCTGTTTTTGTCGAACCAGGGCTGCACGATATTTCCTTTGATGCCGGCGTACTACAATCGCCCGCAGTCGATCGATGAAATGAATCGGTATATGGCATTGCGCATCCTCGATCAATTTGGCATCGAAGCGAATGACCATCGCCGCTGGAACCCGGAATCGCGAGCATAATGTTTTGAAGGCAGCCGTGCAGGCAGCGCCCTGGCTGCTGCCATGATCGTTTTACCTTCTATCGCACGGCGGCTGCGTCGCCGTCTCCAAGCGTCCATCGAAGGCATCGAGATGCGGTATCGCGACCGCCGTTTGAATCGATACTCAAGGAGACACATGCCATGTATTTGGTATTAGGTGCAAATGGCCGTACTGGTCAACATATCGTCCGCCACCTTCGGCAGCAGGGCGACGCCGTCACGGCTTTTATCCGCTCGGATGCGCAAGCCGATAAGTTCCGGGAATGGGGCGCACAGGTGTTCCTTGGAAATCTGGACGACAATTTCTCCGCCGCTTTCAACGGCGCGCATACCGTGATCTACGCGGCCGGGTCTGCGGAAGACCAGGGAGAGAAGGAAGAGCGCGCGTACGATCGCGATGCGATTATCGTGACGGCGGATCTGGCGAAGAAAGTCGGCATCGATTGCTTGGCGGTCGTGAGCGCGTTAACGGCGTTCGAGCCGGCGCGTCATGATGACGCACTCGCGCATTATCGACAGATGAAGTACGAAGGGGACGAGTACGTCAAGCGGAGCGGTCAGCCGTACTTGATCATCGGCCCGACGACATTGACTGACGATCCTGCGGTCGGGCGCATCGCGCTGCACACCCGCCAAGCCGGCCCGCTTCCCAGTGTGACGCGCGAGGATACAGCGTTGGTGACCATTGGTGCACTGAAGGCCGGATTGAGAAATCGGTATATCGGGTTTAGCGGCGGTAACCAGGCGATTGCCGAAGCGCTTGCCTCTCTGTAGTGGCAGCGGGCAAAAGACTGCGTAAAGGGGTCTATCCAGCCGTTTGACCCCAGTTTCGCATCGAACCCCTGGGAATTTGTCAGCTTCTGAAGCTTTCGCCGTCGATTCTGCTCTATGTGAGGCATCGCACATTTGCTCATCGAGCGTGCGTTTTGTCCCACCCAGGTCCGCTTTCGAACAATCTTGAAAAATCAGTGAGTTAGAAAAATTTTTTGCTCATCTTCAACAGAGATATCCACAAAATCTGTGGATATCTTTTTGGCGATGACACTTATCCACTGCCGGGCGATTGCGGCTTTTGTCAAGCGCGTAAGGACAATAATCTCGCCCCTTTTTTAGACACCCGTTTCGAGCGTTTCGAGGCGGCGGCAAACGAGACAAAGACGTCCTATCCCACCGCACCCGCCGGTCGAAAGCTGCGACGCCATTGACGGAGATTACGAGGCCAGGTAACGGCCTGCGGCGGCGTCTCGGCAACGGGCGAGGGCGGCTGGCCCGGTAGGGTAGCGCC
>CAWUJR010000013.1:0-22851 GCA_963922375.1 uncultured Robbsia sp. | reverse complement strand
CGATGCGACGCCACGCACGCCGATCATCCCGCTCGAACGTCTGGCGCTACCGGCACTGGTGGATGGGTCGAACGGCGCGTTTCGCGCGCCCGCTGCGCAATGTCTGCTCGACGCGGACGACGATCATGCCGCCGTGAACGCCTGGCTGTCTCTGCATGAGGCGGTAGCGACGCAGCGGGCTTATCGGAAGGAGGCAGAGCGGCTGATTTTGTGGGCGATTGTCGAGCGTGGACGGGCGCTCTCCTCGCTGACGACCGAAGACGCGATCGCTTATCGCGCGTTCCTGCGACGCCCCACCCCGCATATGCGATGGATCGGCCCCGTTCGTGCACGCACTTCGCCCGAATGGCGGCCTTTTATCGGTGGTTTGTCCGCACGATCGATGGCCTATTCACTGTCAGTGCTGGCTGCGATGTTTCGCTGGCTGATTGCGCAACGCTACGTTTTGGCGAATCCGTTCGCTGGCGTCAAAGTACGCGGCGCGGCACGAAGCGCAGTATTGGATAGCAGCCGGGGCTTCACCGAAGGGGAGTGGCGTCTGCTGCGCACCTTGGCCAATGGTCTCGAGGGCACGTCCGGCTGGGCACGAGACGCCGCCGAGCGCGTGCGGTTTCTACTCGACTTCGGCTATGCGACCGGGCTGCGAGCCAGCGAGTTGATCGGCTGCAAGTTAGGTCACATCGTCATCGATGCGCGCGACGATCATTGGCTCCGCGTGATCGGCAAAGGGAGCAAGCCGGGTAAAGTCGCGCTGCCTCCGCTCGCCCGCCAGGCATTGGATCGCTACCTATTACAGCGAGGATTGTCTGTTTCGCCGTCGTTATGGGAGCCGACGACACCGATCGTCGCGACACTGGACATCAACGCGCCGGACCGTATCAGTGCCGTACGACTCTGGCATATCGTGCGGCGGTGCTTCAAAGACTGCGCGGAGGCGATTCGCGCCGACCATCCCACGTTAGCCGATAAACTGCTGCGCGCCAGCCCGCACTGGATGCGGCACACGCATGCGACGCATCTGTTGGCGAATGGTGGCGAGCTGACGACGGTCAGAGATAATCTCAGGCATGCGTCCATTTCCACGACGTCGGTCTATCTGCATACCGACGAAGCCAAAAGAGCGAAGGAAATTGGGACCGCATTTTCCGGGTCCTAGGAAGCTGGCGTGGCGTTGCCAGTGCGTAATTTTCCCGGCGTGACGCCATACACTTCCCTGAAATGGCGGATGAAATGCGCTGAATCGGCGAAACCGCACTGATAGGCGATATCGGTGATCCGTTTCGACGAGTTAAGCAATAGCCATCGTGCGTAGCGCAGTCGCATCGCGCGGTAGAAGTCTTTCGGGGATACGCCAAGTGCGCTTAGGAATAACCTTTCGAGTTGTCGAACGCTGTTTCCGGTCATTTTCGCGATAGTGGCGATGGTCAGTGGCGCCTCCAGGTTTTCTTCCATCAGCACAATGGCATGGCGAGCCCGGACATCATCGATGCTCATATAGCCCAACGCCTGCCGGCGCTCAATGAACGACGTGCCGCCACGGCGCGTCACGGTCATCTGGTGAATTACTTTAGCCGCACGATCGGCGCCACAATGCAGCCCGATCAGGCGGGTTGCCAACTCGATGACCGAGACGCCTCCAGCACAGGTGATGCGATTGCCATCGATCAGATAATCCGCATGGGTCAGCACGCCAAGCCCGGGAAACAGGCGTTTATAGTCTTCGTAGTGAAAGGCATGCACGCAAGCGATGCGGTCCCGCATGTACCCTGCCTTCGCCAGGATGAAGCTGCCGGTGCACAGTCCGATCAACGGCACCCCGGCCGCGTCGCGGGCGGCGAGATAAGGCCATAATCGGCCGTCGATCGTGTCCAGCCGCGATAACAGACCGCCGATGACGACCAGATAGTCGAATGTGTCGCTCTGTTCGTCGATGCTTTGCACGCGAACCGACGCACCGCAGCTAGCTTGCACCTCACCGGCTTGCGTGCCTAACAAGGTCCATGCGCACCGTAACGGCCGGCTTTGATCGCCGAGATCCGCCGCATGGCGCAGCGCGTCACAGAAGCCGGCAAGCGAGAGCAACGGGAAAGTTGGCAGCAGCAATAATCCGATGGTCAACTCCGCGCCGCTTCGGGCACGGACAGCACCATGATCGTCATTGTCCAGCCGCGCCACCAATTGCTGTCCGGCGCACGCTTCGACCTGTTCGACCTGTTCGACCTGTTCGACCTGTTCGACCGGTTTGTTCGCTGGTTTGCGCGCTTTGTTGCCGTTCGGCACCGTCATCGCCTCTCCCGGATCTGCCTGCCAATGTCAGCTGAAAATTATAGCTGGCAGCATCGCAGCCGCCCCGCTGATCAAAATGGCAGCGTGAGGTTTTCGCGCACGCGTGAGCATGTCGCATTCGTTCTATTTTTCTGGCACCCCGTGCAATTCGAATCAATTTGGGCTGTCTACATTAACACCTGTTCCGACCGGTGCGCCGATCGTTGCGCTGAGGTTGTATTAACCCCTGTGTTGACGCACGCGTTGCACCCGGTGTCGGCAACCGCGTCGGCACGCTTCCTCACGCCAACTTCTTGAACGAATCAGTGTGAGTCCACCATGATGTCGGCGAAACCGCCGGCGACATCACGCGGATTCATACGCCACGATGGGAATCGAACTCATGTTTATCAATCGTTTAGCTTGCCCTGCTGTGTCAGCTATCGCGGCCGCTGCACGTCATGTGAAGCCGTCGATATTACCAATCTGTGGCGCGATCGGTGCCGGCGTGTTGATGTCGACCGCTTTGGATGCTCATGCAGACGACATCGTCAAAATAGGGAATGTGGCACCGCTGACAGGACCGAGCGCCAATTTTGGCAAAGACACGGAAAACGGCGCCCGCTTGGCACTCGAGGAAATCAACAAGAAGGGGTTAATCATTGCCGGACAGAAGATCATCCTGCAACTGGACGCACAGGACGATGCGGCGGATCCCCGTCAAGCGACGCAGGCGGCGCAGCGACTCGTAGACGACAAAGTGGCGGCGGTCGTCGGTCACATGAATTCGGGGACGACCATTCCAGCGTCCAAGATCTATAGCGACGCCGGCATCGTCGAGGTATCGCCGTCGGCCACCAATCCGGCCTACACGCAACAAGGCTTCAAGACGGCATTTCGCGTCGTCGCGACCGATGCGCAGCAAGGACCCGCGTTAGCGAATTACGCATCCAAAACGCTGAAGGCCAGGTCAGTGGCCATCGTCGACGACGCGACCGCATACGGCCAAGGCCTGGCCGATGAATTCGAAAAGCAAGCCAAGGCGGACGGGATCAAGGTGTTGTCGCACGATGCCAGTAGTGACCATGCCGTGGATTTTCGGGCGATCCTGACGAAAATCAAATCCGAACGGCCCGACGTAATTATGTACGGCGGCATGGACGCGACGGGCGGACCGTTTGCCAAGCAAGCACGACAGTTGGGGATTACCTCCAAGGTGCTGGCGGGCGATGGCCTCTGCACGTCGACTCTGCCGAATCTTGCGGGTGAAGCCGCGAATAGCGTCGTGTGTTCGATCGCGGGTGCGCCCTTAGAAAAAATGCCAAACGGCCCCGGTTTCGCGAAACGTTATGCCGCACGTTTTGGTCAACCGCCGCAAGTGAACGCACCGTTCGCCTATGACGCACTGTACGTGATCGTCGATGCGATGAAACGGGCGAACTCGACCGATCCGGCCAAAATTTTGGCGGCAATGCCGGCAACGGATTACCAGGGTGTACTTGGCGAAACGCAATTCACGCCACAGGGCGACCTGAAGCAAGGGGTCATCTCGATCTATACGTTCAAGGCAGGCACACAGACGCTGCTGGACGCGATGAAGATGCAGTAACGGTTGCCGGGGACCATCTAAAACCGCGCGCAATGTGTCGCGGCATCAGACGAAGGAGTCGCTATGGATGTAGTCGTACTGGGCGCAGGGGTGATCGGCTTGACGACGGCCTATTATCTTCAGCAAGCCGGGCATCAGGTGACGGTAGTGGATCGTCACTGGCGCGTTGCCACTGAAACCAGCTATGCGAACGGCGCGCAACTATCGTACAGCTATGTGGCACCGTTGGCGGGCCCCGGCGTGTTGTCGAAGTTGCCGAAATGGTTCATCGATGCCGACGCGCCGATGCGATTTCGGCCGACACTCGATGCCGATCTGTGGCGCTGGTGTCGGCATTTCGTTCAGGCATGCACCCACACGCAGAACTTGCGCGCCACGCGGCAACTGCTGACGCTGTCGTTTCTAAGTCGCGACCTGATGCACCGGTTGATCGCCAGCGAGCCATCGCTCGATTTCGACTACGCGTGCTCCGGCAAATTGGTGCTGCATCGCGGTACCGCCGCCTTTTCCGCTGCTACAAGGCTACTGTCATTTCAGCGCACCCTTGGCTGCGAGCAAGAAGCGCTGGATGCCGACGCTTGCATTGCGCTGGAACCGGCGTTGTCACGTGTACGCGGCGAGATCGTGGGTGGGATTTATACGAAGAGCGAAGATACGGCCGACTGTCATCTGTTTTGCGTCGGACTGGAACGCCTGCTCCGCAGCAGGGGCGTTGAGTTTGCGCTGGGCGCGGCGGTCACGGCGCTGAAGACGGCGGCAAACGGTACGGTCAGCGCGATGATGGCGGACGGCAATCGTATCGACGCGACGCACATCGTGGTCGCGATGGGCAGCGACAGCACATCGCTGCTGAAATCCGTCGGGGTAGATGTACCCATGTATCCGCTGAAGGGATATAGCCTGACCGTATCGGTAGGTGAAACAAATAGCGTCGACGTGGCGGGCGTCCGCCGCCGCATCGATGCCGCGATGTCACCGACGGCTCCCGCCGCTCCCATGTCACCGACGGCACCGACGATCAGCGTGACCGACTTTGCCCGCAAGGTCGTTTACGCCCGCTTGGGCGACCGGCTGCGCATCGCGGGCATGGCTGATCTCGGCAAGCCATCGCGGTTGCTGGAGCATGACCGGTTGGCGACGTTGCGGCGTGAGGCCGAAGCGTTGTTTCCGGATGCGGGTGACTACGATCGGGCGATTCCCTGGGCGGGCTTGCGACCGGCAACGCCTACGGGTCTGCCTATCATCGGTCGCACCGCGTTGTCGAACCTCTGGGTCAATATCGGTCAGGGCGCACTGGGATTCACGCTGGCAACGGGCAGTGCGAAGCTTCTTAGCGACTGCCTGAGCGGGACCCCTTCATCGATCGATATGACGCCATTCACGCACTGAGTTAACAGATGACGGATACCCGTTCTCACGTCGCCCCTCGCGCCACACAACCGCTTGCCCGGCAAAATGCGCCCGCTCGGCTGCTTGCGCGCAAGCCCCGCATCGTGTTGCTCGGCACCGGTGGCACGATTGCCGGACACGCAGATTCGGCGCTTAGCACGTCGGCGTATGACTGCTCGGTGCTCGCCATCGACGATATCCTCGCAGCGTTGCCGGCGGCCAGCCAGATCGCCGACATCGTGTCGGAACAGATCTTTCAACTCGGGTCGGAAAATTTCGGCAGCGAGCAACTATTGCAGCTCGGCAAACGGATCGCGACACTCCTACGAAGCGATGACGTCGATGGCATCGTTGTCACGCATGGCACGGACACACTGGAGGAGACGGCCTATTTTCTGCATCTGACGCTCCCGAGCGATAAGCCCGTCGTGATCGTCGGCGCGATGCGCCCTCCTTCGTCACTGAGCGCTGACGGCCCGCTCAATCTCTTCAACGCGTTTGTAGCCGCCTGCAGTCCGTCGTCTCGTGGGCAAGGCACACTGGTGATCGCGAACGATGAAATTCATACCGCGCGCGACGTCGCGAAGATCAGTACGTTCAAGCTGGAGGCATTCCAGTCCCCGTTCGGACCGCTGGGGTATGTCATAGAAGGCCGAGCTGTCTATTACCGGCACGTGGCGCGCCGTCATACCATGGCTAGCCAATGGTCTGTTGATCGGATCGACGCGTTGCCGAACGTCGGTATCGTCTATGGACACAATGGCATCGATCCGGTCATCGTCGAGGCCGTGCTGCAATCCGATATGCAGGCGCTCATCTTTGCCGCGACCGGCAACGGCAATATTGCGGCATCGCTGATCCCGCTGCTGGTCCGCGCGCGACAGCGTGGGATTCGAATCGTCCGCGCCTCTCGCACGGGTAGTGGGCTGGTGATGCGAAACGCGGCACAACCGGACGATTGCTATGGATGGGTGGTAGCCGACGATCACATCCCGCAAAAGGCACGCATCTTGACGATGGTGGCGTTGGCCGGTTTGGGCCATTCTCCGAGCGATGCTCGCGGCGCCCCGCTCGATGACGCCGAGAACGCCCTCGATCAACGCGATGTGTCGCTACAGCAGGTCTTCTTCGATTATTGATATCGCCGTATGACGCCGTTGCTGCAAGCGCTCTTCCGATGGCACGCGTTTATACCGCTTCAAGCGGCTCTTACGCAGCCTTCAGTTCATGTTCGAGGGTTCGCTCGATGACTCGCCCGCAGCCTGCTGCTCGAAAAATGATGCGCCTTTCGGATGTTCCGGCAGACGAATGTCGAATGGTGTCGACCTGACGTGCCCGGTCGACTCGCCCCGCACCACCAATCCTTCGAAGCGACTCGGTATCGGGTTTGCACAAACAGGCATCGCGTCTTCGGCCGAATAAACCGAAATGAACAAGGTGCGCGGCGCGGCCGACAGATTGGCTTCGGAAGCATGCAGTAACCGGGTATGCATCAGGCAGACGGACCCTGCTTCGCCTATGCATTGAACGCTTTGCGGTGCACAGGCGAGCGCGACGTCTTCCGCCACGGCGCCGGTGAATTTCCCGTCGCGCCATAGGTCATGTATCGGACCTTTGTGGCTGCCCGGCACCACGGTGAGCGGACCATTCTCCGCGGTAACGTCGTCGACCATCAACAGCGCGGTAACGAGATCATCGTTTGAGTGTGGCGTAAACGGGAAATCCTGATGCCATTTCACCTTTGTCGCTGCACCGGGCATCTTCGAATTGACTTTACTGTGGTGGTATTTGAGGTTCGGGCCGATGAGTTCGGCAACCGCATCCACCATGCCAGAATCGCGCATGGCTTCCAAATACGCCGGCGAAATTTCCACTGGCGAATTCACGCGTCGCAATGCAGGGTTTTGTGCTGAATGCCCCGGCTCCACGCTGAAGCGCGAGCGCCCATCGATCGTCTCTCCGTACGCGCCGTCATGCGCCCGGCTCTCGTCCACCCAGGCGGCAAAGTCAGCCTGCAACCGGCCAAGCAAGGCCGGACTCACCACTTTATCAACGACTAAATAACCGTTCTCGTGAAAAAACGATTTCTGCGATTCGGTCAACATATTCCATCGATCCTGAAAAGAACATCTATCGTGGAGAGTGCGTGAGTGCTGCCGCCACGCGTGTCCGTTTTGCCGCTGCCGGATCCCACACGAAACGAACGCAGGATCCGCACGTCCTATCAGGGCTTCGGCATCAGCGTCGAGATGTCTTCCGCCGTGGGACGCTGCAAGTCATATTTCTTCAGCAATGCCGCATACGCGGGCGTTTTCTCATAATCGGCGACGCCTTTCTCGATCGCAGTCTTCACGGCATCGTTGCCTTTCTTTACCCCGAGTCCGCTCAGGACGGGATAAATCAGCGTGTCTGAGGAAATCTCCACGCGATCTCCGAGCTTTTGCACCACGCCGCGGGCCACGGCCACATCGGTAATCTGGGCGTCGACGGCGTGCGACAGCAATGCCTGCGTCGTCTGCGGATCCGTCACGTATTCGCTGATGGCGATGGGTTGCAGGCCGTTCTTGACGCAATAATCAGTTGATACCTTATGCATCTGGGCCAGCCAAGAGGTACCGCCCATCGATCCCAATTTGTGACCGCAGAAATCTTCCGGACGCTTGGGTTGATAGCTGCTTCCCTTCAACGACAGGATCGATTCACCGGTTTTGGCGTACGGCACCATATCGATGGCCTTCAGACGCTCAGCGGTGATATACATCGACGAATTGATGATGTCGTACTTTCCGCCCTGAAGACCGATGATCAGGTTCGGCCAACGCGTATCGATGTTTTCTGCCTGGAGCCCCATCACCTTTGCCACGCCATCGAGAAATTCGATGTCAAAGCCGGCGGGCTTGCCATTCACCATGTATTCGTACGGATAAAAGGTGACATCCGATCCCGCGATGATCTTTCCCGACTGTTGGAAGGCGAAAGAAGAAAAAGAACTCATTGCCAGCGTGCAACCCAACACGATGCCGGTCGCGCGGCGGTTGATCAGTCGAAGCAAACTCATGGGTATTCCTTTAGCGGTTAGTGGCAGGCAAAGTTAGTGGCAGGCAAAAGTACGCAAAAGCAGACCGAACGGGCTGAAACGGAACGATTGATCGATCTCATACGACAGGGAATGCGTGGGAAATACGCGAAAGCTAGGTGAGAAATACGATCAAGCCAACATTACGTCCTTGAGAAACGCTTCCACGCGAGGGTGCGAACCGTTGCGAAGCGCCTCGGGTTCGTCGTCGCAAACGACCCGTCCTTTCTCCATGAAGACGATCCGATCGGAGACCTTGAAGGCAAAATTCATTTCATGGGTGACGATGATCATCGTGATGCCCTCCAGTGCGAGGGTTTCGATTACCTGCAGCACTTCATTGACCTTTTCAGGGTCGAGTGCGGACGTAGGCTCGTCGAACAACATGATTTGGGGCCGCATCATCAGCGCTCTGGCGATCGCGACGCGCTGCTGTTGTCCACCGGACAGTTGATGCGGATACTTCCACGCATGCTCCAGCATCCCGACTTTTTGGAGCAAACCGAACGCATCCTGCTTGAGCTCGCCGATCGGTGCGAGTCGGTGATACTTCGGCGCCAAAAGCAAATTGTTCAGAACGGTCAGGTGCGGGAACAGATTGAAGCTCTGGAACACCATGCCAATATTCAGGCGATGCTCCGTATGCTCGACGAATCGCGGCTTTTGCGTCCCCTGTTTGCTCAGGTGAATAAACGGCTGCCCGTTGATGTTGATTTCGCCGTTATCGATCTGTTCGAGGCCATTCAGTAGCCGAATCAACGTCGTCTTGCCGGAACCGGAAGGGCCGATCACCGAGACGACCTCTCCCGGCTGGATTTGCAGATTGACCGCGCCCAGTACTTCGATATTGTTGTAGGCCTTATGCAGTCTCGTTGCTTGCAGCGCTGGCCCCTGCCAGTCCGACACGGGTCTTGTCGTCGATGCACGCGGCCGTGCCGCCAATTCCAGCACAGCGGCATCCGGCGTGCGCGTAACTTTACGCTTAGTGACGTCGAGGAAGCGCTCGGCACGCTTTAGCAGGAAATCAAACACGGTGACGATCAGTACGTAGTAGAACGCCACCGCCACCATCGTTTCCATCACTAAGAAGTTCTGCGAATACAACCGTTGCCCGACCATCAGGATCTCTGTCAAAGAAATCACCGAGACGAGCGAACTGAGCTTGACGATGGAAATGTATTCGTTGGCCAGCGACGGAAGGGCCACACGCAGCGCTTGGGGAATGACGACCAGCCACTGAATGCCGGTAAAATTGATTCCCAACGCTCGCGCGGCTTCGCCCTGCCCTTTACTGATCGACAGCAGGCCGCCGCGATGGATTTCCGCCACGTAAGCGGTCTCGCAGATCACCATCGCGATAAGCCCCGCCCAGAACGGATTTCCGAGCACGACCGAGAGCGAGGGGAAAGCCTGTGGCAGGTTATAAACCAGTATCAGCAACACCAGCAACGGCAGACTGCGAAAAAACCAGATGTAAATGCGCGCCGGAATACTGAGTATCTTGCGATGCGACTGTTGCGCCAATGCCAGCATGAAACCGAAAACGATGCTTGCCACCCACGTAAGGAGACTGAGCTTTATTACGGTCCATGTAGCAATCCAAAAGTCTGCGTCACTCAGCAGACTCAGCATATAAGTCCAATTAAACGTCATCGTCACTTGCCCGGCAAGGTAATACAGTTAATGACCTTTTATGTGGTTCGCGATAAAAGATCGATCGTGTCAGGTTCCGACAACAGCGACGTTTTAGCTTCGCGCTCAGGCAACTGCGGAACGTTAGCGGCCGCCCCCGGTCTCCTATCTTCGCTGTCCCCAAATGAGCGACTGTCGGTAAGGCCGCCCTGCTTTACGCCGAGGTAGAAACGTGTTCAGCGGGTTCAATTTACCAATTCAAATTTGCTCACGAGTTATTTTTTTTGGATGCCTTGACTAGGAAAATCCTATTCGATGAATAGAGCTGCCCGCACGGGGGCTGCTGGACTCACTATGTCGCAAATGACGTGGGGTGACAGCCAGGGACTATCGGGTATGTTCACGCCGGTCGTCGCATGCGTGGCGGTGTGCCGCAGCGGCATGACAGCTCGGCGGTATGGACCGGCAGGTGAAGCGGCGGCTTGTATTCAAACAGTGGGCATCGTGAGGCGTGCTCGGCTGGGAGCGGGCTTCAGACCTGTGCGAGCTTTTCTCGTCTTCAGTGGACAATCGATTTTCCATGTCAGCAGGGAAAGACAGTATCTTTGGCACTCGCTACCCGGCAAATGGCTGATCGTGTCGTCGGTGATCGACGTGTCCATCATCACATTGCTTGCGACGCAGGGACGGATGATGCACCCCATCCCGATAGGGGTGGTTAGCACGCTGTTTTGTGCGGCAATCGTATAGGCGCTGGTGCTGGATGCGACGAAATATGCACTGTTCAAACGATTCGACATTGCGTGAAACGATGTCTTAAAAATACATTTACCAGCACACCGCCCACTGAACTGGTAAATTAAGCATTACAAAAATGACCTCGAGGGCAATCGATGGCCGACCATACCCCTTCCCCATCGTCCAAAACGGGCGGTTTCCTCATTATCGGTGCCGCCGTGGTTTTGCTGGTCGGCGCTTTCTCCTACACCGCAGGTTGGCTGTCCCCCTCGCGCTTGACGCCAACCAAGGTTGTGAATCGACTCGCGCCACCTGGCGGTGCCACACTGGGGTTCAGGCGCAATCATGCGAAGGGCATCTGTTTCACCGGCGAATTCGAGTCCAACGGCAATGGTGCGGCGCTCTCTCAAGCACAGATGATGAGCGCCGGCACCTATCCTGTCGTCGGGCGTTTCAACCTGGCCACACCCAATCCCCACGCGGCCGATGCCTCAGTCCATATCCGCGGCATGAGCCTGAACATCGCAACACCCGATGGGCAGGACTGGCGTTCGGCCATGATCGATGCGCCCTTCTTCCCGGTTGCGACGCCGCAAGCGTTCTACGCGCTGTTAAGTGCGTCATCCAATAAAAGCGATCCAAATGCGATGAAAGCATTCATCGCTGCGCACCCAGAGTTCCAGGCGTTTGGTGCATGGGCATCCAAGGCGACGCTGACGACGTCGTTCACGCAGGATCGATTCAACAGTCTGAACAGTTTCCTGTTTACCAACGCGTCGGGACAGACCCATGCAGTGCGGTGGTCGTTCGTTCCATCCGAGCAATATAAAGACCTTGTTCCGGAGACACTCGACCCCGCCCAATCCCACCCGGATGATTTTTTGGACGCGGATTTGACGCGTCGACTGCAAACTGCGCCGCAGCGCTGGACGATGCTTGTGAGTGTCGCGAGTCCGGACGACCAGACCGCAGATCCGAGCAAAGCTTGGCCGGATGATCGGCAGCACGTGAACGTGGGCACGCTCGTCGTCAAAGCGTCGCAACCCGAGGCGAACGGCCCGTGTCGCGATATTAACTACGACCCGACCGTGTTGCCGCCCGGGATGCATGTGTCAGACGATCCGTTCCCCGCCGCGCGCTCGGCTGCATACGCGGTATCGTTCGATCGTCGTACCGCCGAGGAAAAAGACTATCCGCGTACCGCTTCGGGAGCGACACCATGAATACCGATCAATCTCGCTTGCAGTCGGGTGTGCCTGCTGATTCGCTCAACCCTTCACATCCAACGCGCCCCACATCGTCGCGATTTTCGCCGCTTCAGCGGGCACTGCACTGGGTGATGGCGCTGTGCATCCTGGCGATGCTGTTCATCGGCGTCGGGATGGTTTCCACGATTCGCCCGGACTATCTGACACTCGTTTCGATTCATAAGCCTCTGGGCATCGCCATCTTGATTCTGGCGCTGATCCGGCTGACGGTGCGCCTCAAGCGGGGCGCACCGGCTCTGCCCGCGGACTTGCCCGAACCGATGAAGCTTGCTGCGCATCTGTCGCACCTCGCGTTTTATGTGCTGATGATAGCGATGCCGCTCCTCGGATGGGGCATGCTGTCGGCGGCCCATTACCCGGTGGTCGTTCTAGGCCTGCGTCTGCCCCCTATTCTGCCGCCGAGCGACAGCCTCCACACCTTGCTGTGGAACGCACACAAATACTTGGCTTTCTGCTTTTTCGCACTGATCGTCGTTCATCTGGCCGCGGCGCTCTTCCATGCGTTGGTACGCCGTGACGGGGTGTTCCGCGCGATGGCACCGTGGCGTTGAGCCCGCCGGCCTCCAGCGCGCGTCTGCGGCGATGACCTGGCCCCGTTTTTCCCTCAGGCCCGCTTTTTGCGAAATGAATGCCACGAATTTCCGTCCTTTAGGAGGCATCGAATGAGCAATCAGCTAAATGGGAAGAAGGTCCTGATCATGACGTCGAATACCGGCGTGGAACGCGATGAGTTGTTGCAGCCGCTCAAAGCGCTGGCGGCCGATGGCGGCACCATCACGCATGCGTCTATCGACGGGGGCGCTGTACAAACGGTATTGCACGATACGGAGAAAGACGCCGTCGTGCAGTCCGACGCTGCACTGTCGACGCTCTCGGCAGCCGATTTCGACGTGCTGGTCGTGCCCGGGGGCACCGTCAACGCCGACAAGCTCCGCATCGACGAAGACGCTCGGCGGATCGTGCATGATTTCGTCGAAGCGTCTAAGCCCATTGCGGCGATCTGCCATGGGCCGTGGGTACTGGTTGACGCAGGTGTGTTGAAAGGCAAGACGTTGACGTCGTATGAAAGCGTCAAAACAGATGTCTTGAATGCCGGCGCGGCCAAATGGGTCGATCAGGAAGTCATGCGGTGCCCAGCGAACAAATGGACGCTGATTACGTCCCGCAATCCGCGCGACCTGGAAGCGTTTTCGGGGGCGATTTCGCGGGAACTGGCGCCGGCAGCCTGAGCACCCCTGAGTGAGTCGCGAGCAGGTATCTCGTCGGACAGTCCATGCCGGCAGCCGACGAGTGACGCGTGAACCTTGACAATCCCGAGCGCCATCGGTTCGGTCAGATGCTTGACGAGGCCGGTGGCGCTGTCACGTGGGCAATGCGCTAGGCGAGCGCCTGCGAAAAATCGTCGATCAGGTCGGTTAGCGCTTCCAAGCCGACTGAAAGTCGAACCAGCCCATCGCCGATACCCATCTTCGCTCTCATTTCTGCACCGGCCTCCCAAAAAATCGTAGGAGCGACGGGAATGATCAACGATCGTGTGTCGCCTAGCCCCGTGGCCTTGACCGGCAGTTGCAGGCGATTTAATACGTCATTCAATGTGGACGGATCGCGCAGCTCGAAGCCGACCAGCCACGACGCCGCGTCGAAAAGCTTCGTTGCGCGCGCATGATGCGGATGGGACGGCAGGCCCGGATAATGCACAGCGCTGATCTTCGGGTGCGCTTCCAACCACTGCGCTAATGCCAACGCGGCTGCGCTCGAGTGCGTGACCCGTAGCGCTAGGGTTTCAGCGCCCACGCTGATCGCATGCGCAGCGTCCGACGACAAGGTCCCGCCTAAGTCCCTGAGCGCCTTCTTTCGAATTTGTTGCAGGCCCCACTGCCGCGGATCGCCCTTTCGGTACGATGCAAAGATATGTGGATACGGCTGCCAATCGAACAGGCCGGTATCCGTTACCGCCCCGCCCAACGCGGTGCCGTGGCCGGAAATCGTCTTCGTCAACGAGTTGATGACAAGGCTCGCGCCCACCTTGTACGGTTGAAACAGCGCAGGCGACGTGATCGTGTTATCGACGACGAAGATCAGACCGCGTGCACGGCACAGTTCTCCGATTGCCTCTAGATCGGGCACTTGGGTGCCCGGGTTGGCGATCGTTTCCACGAAAACAAGACGGGTATTGGGGCGCAGCGCACTTTCCACTGCGGCCGCGGATCCGGCGTCGACCTTGCTGACCTCGATACCGAAGCCAGTCAGTGTGTCCAGCACGCTATTCGTGTTGCCGAACACGTAGTGGCTGGAAATAATGTGGTCGCCTGCGCGCAACAGCGCGAAAAACGTGCCGGAAATGGCGGCCATGCCTGTGGCAAAGCACACTGTCCCGACGCCATGCTCCAGTCGAGTGATCTTTGCCTCCAGTGCCGCCGTCGTCGGCGTGCCCTGCCGAGCATAATTGAAGCCGCCCTTCACTGTGCCCTGAAAGACGCCGATCAAGTCTTCGACACGGTCATAGCCGTATTGTACGGACGAGTGAATGGGGGTATGGATGCCGCCATGCTCGACGCCCAGGCGGCGGTCAGAGTGGACGTTTTCGGTGACGGGGCTTCGGCTGTCGCTTGTACTCATTGTGGTAGGAAAAAGAGCATGGGACGTATCAGTGTACGCTGCTGAAGACGAGGCGACGATTTTCACGTCGCCGGACGGGGTGCAAGAAGAAAACGAGACGGGACGAGATGCAACAACGTTAGTGCTTGTAACCCTGGCGAGCCAGCAATGTCCACTCGCCGTTTTGCTTCTTCCAGGTCATCAACACATCGAAGTCCACGTCGCTTTGCTTGCCAGCGGACTCGACGGTGCCGGAGTAGTGATTCCGGACCACCGCCACGTCGCCGGTCACGACCGTCGAGACATTGCTCAGATCGATTCGGGTGTTGTGGCTGGGGCCGTTTGCAATCTTGTCGATGAAGGTCTTTTTGTCCTGAACGAGACCGCTGGAATGACCATAGGTGAGATTGTCTGCCGTCAACGCGTTCAGCGTCTTTACATCCCTGGCGATGATCGCCGTATCGAGCCGGTTCATCGCATCGTTGATCGCATCCTGGTCTGTTCCGGTCGCCATCGCAGCGATCGATACAGTGGCAAGCGCAGCAGCGACCGCCAACGCATGGGACGCTTGGAGAAACGATTTTTTCAAGTTCATGTGGTGATGAGGTTCGGTTGATGACGTGGAATAGCGCGATCCGCACGCCAGCACGGTGGTTCGGCAATGAAAAGCGCGATCAAAACGTCATTGCGACGACCATGGTATGTGCGCGGCGCCGCGCAAGTGTACCGCGTTAGGCGGCAATGGCGCGTGAGTCCAATATCCAGGGCGGCGCCGGTTCTGCGCTTTGAAGGCATTGATTGGACTGATCCTGCAGCGAATAGCTAATCGGCCTGCGCGAGCGCTATTCCCTCGTCTGAAATGCTCTTTCGTTTTGGGAATCATCTCAAATTTTAGGCTTGCCGAAATATTGCTAAATAACAGTGCTAGCATTTGATCCGGTTATTTTCCGGCAGATGCAGTAACACTGGTTCCCGCAATATGCCCGAACAATGCTTATGAACGATTCCGGATTTGGTTCCGCCACGCGAATGTCTCTTGTCTTGATAATAATGCTCTTTTCGGAATACCGTTTTTCTGACGCGCCGGTCGGTTATTGGTCTCTACCCGAGACATCGCCTGAGCGAATCGCAGGAGTCGATTGGAGCGCGTGCCCTACATTTAGCGGCGTGCAGTCCACACGATATTCGGAGCGCAAACGATGACTTATCGATGGTTTCTGAATCGTCGGCTTATGCGGCTGGCACAGATCACTGTATGTAGCGTCTTTTTATTCTCCTGCGCTCCGAGCGGCCCTTATCGTACCGTTGTCAATTCTTCCGACAGTCCCAGGTGTGTATCGGATGCCGCCGGGAATGTCCCCCTCAAGTGCGATCATCTGCTCACGGAACGCTCGAAAACGTACGATTTGCTATTTGTTGAATTCGACGATCAGGGCTGGTTAAATACCGCTGACGAACATTTTTCCAATGGCAGTAAAAAGATCGGTGGCGTGGATGCTTTTGGTAACTTAAAAAACTATCTTGATCAGCACGAAAACGAGCGCCTTTTGATCGTGACGTTTGTGCATGGTTGGAAACACAATGCATCAAGTCATGACGCCAATGTGAAACTCTTCCGGCGGATGCTGCAAGAAACGGCACAGTTGCAGGCTGATCATCACACCGGAAGAAAAGTCGTAGGGCTTTACATTGGCTGGCGGGGCAACTCGATCGACGGACCGGATTTCTTAAGTACGGCGTTGACCTTTTACGACCGAAAAGGCACCGCGCATAAAGTAAGCAAGGGGGCAATCCAGGAGGTAATCGCTTATACAAGCGCTTATGAGCGACATGCGAATGCACCGAAACCGGGAGATACCCGATCGTCCGGAAAATGGGATGATCCGGCACGCGGTTGCCAAGTAGTTTCGCTCTACATAGGCCATAGTTTTGGCGGCCTCATTCTCTATGAGGCGATAGCGCCAAAGATGATTGCTTCGATAACAGCGTCAGAATTTTCCGGGAAAATACAACGCTTTGGTGACATCGTCATTTTGATCAATCCGGCCATTGAAGCGGCTCGATTTGAACCGTTGTTTCGTACAGTAGAGCGCTATAAAGGAAAACGTTACACCGCTCCGCTAATGGTGATGGTGACCACGAGCGCCGACGATGCGACAGGCATCGCTTTCCCAGTGGGACGGTTTTTCAGCACGCTCTTCGAGAAGAAGAATTCTGCCGAGCAGCGAGAAGCGACACTGGAAACCATCGGTCACATGGAGCCCTATATCACCCACAATTTGTATCATCGTGACGCAGACAAGCGTGTAACAGAAGGCGACACATCAAGCGTTTCATCACTTGCCATCTTGGACGCCGCCTCGGGGTGTGACACACCAACGACGTCCCCGCAGACCGCGGCCGTCGCGGCGCGAATGCCGGCGCACGGCTATGGAAAAGGAAATATCCTGACGCTCCGATGTCATCGGTATGACAATTTCCCGGTTTGGAACGTATCGACCGATGCCTCTGTGATGAAAGGGCATAGTGATCTTGAAAGCGATGCGCTGGAGGATTTCATCATTGCATTGACGAACGACGCGATCATCACTCCCATCGATATGAACGGCACTGGTGGTGGGAACGCCAAGCGCGAGATTACCTATCATTGCGCTGGTCCCGCTTGCGCAGCAAGTAAGTGTCCATGATCCAGCCGTGGCGGTTGCGGGCATCCGCCCTGACACGTTCGATCTCGTCCATCACCTCGCTCAGCTTGCCGGAGATTAGGATCTCGTCCGGGGTGCCCACATACGCGCCCCAATAGATATCCAGATCCTGATCGGCGAGCCGCCTGTACGCATTCTGTGAGTCCAGCATCACGACCGCACTGTCGACATCTCGCGGAAAGCCGTCCGCAATGCCGCGACCATTGGTGATCTGCACCGATCGACCAATCAGATTCAGCGGCACGCGGTGCCGCGCGGCAAGGGCTTGCACGCTGCTGATGCCGGGAATGACGTCGTAGGCGATGGGTTGTTGGCCCTCTGCCACGATGGCGTCCAGGATGCGAATGGTGCTGTCATAGAGCGACGGGTCGCCCCATACGAGAAAGGCGCCCACTTCACCGTCACGCAATTCTTCTGCGATCAGTCGCTCGAAAACGCGTTGTTTGTCGCGGTTCAGGTCGTCAACCGCGGAGCGATAATCGCCGTCGTCGGCGCGCCGTTCCGGGCTGGTGGCTTCGACGATACGATAACGGTCGTCGGTAACGAACCGTTCGATGATCTGTTTGCGCAGCGCAACAAGTTTCTCTTTTGCGGCACCTTTGTCCATCACGAAAAACACGTCGGCCCGGTTAAGCGCATTGATTGCCTGGACGGTCATATAGTCCGGATCGCCTGCTCCTATTCCAATAATCAAGATCTTTTTCATCACGCGAGCTCCTTGCTTGTCCGGCGAGAGTATACGCGTGCTGTTGACCCTGGAAAGACGATGCTGGCGACGATACGGTGAGAGCGGCATAGGAATTGCTCCCTGACACGCGTTTACATCAAATGTTTGAATGCTCGCAGGAGCGCAAGCCACAAGCCCCGGTTCCAGAGGCGGCTCGATGCCTGCCTAACCAACTAATGGTATCTATCACCATGACTTCCGCATACTGGGCCGGCATTGTTGGGGCGATCCTGACGGCGATAGCGATCGTGGCCTACCAATCTACGCACGACGACGCGCGTGAAAAGCTGCATCGATGGTTGCAGTTTTGGGGCTTCAGGATCATCCAGCTATGGCTTTTTTTCCAGGGCGGCTACGTGATCTTGAAATTCTTTCAAGCGGATGGTCTGCCGACCCGGGAAGAGATCGGCTTCCTTTTATTGTCGATTTTCAACTGCCTTGCGTGGGGTTTCTTTATCGCCCGTACCGCCATCGATTTCCTTAAGCAGCGGCGCTAACCGCAGCCGCGCGGTGAGGCGCTTGCAATAGCTCTAAACGAAAGTCACAGATGGCCGCGGCCGACCCTAGCCGACTGCAGCCTGCCACTACGCCGATTCGAGTATGCCGTAATTAGCCGTGCCGCCGCTGCCGGCACGCCCGGGTACACCGGCGGAAGGATTCATCTGTGCATCGCGTAGAAACACCCGAAATTCCTCCGGTGGCATCGGCCGGCTCATCAAAAAGCCTTGCATTTGGTCGCACTTCAGCGCGACCAGCGTCGCCCGTTGCGCCTCTGTTTCTACGCCTTCGGCGACCACTTCCACATCCATCGTCTGTGCAAGCGCCACGATCGCCGTCACGAGGGACAGCGCCTGCGGGTCCGCCGTGTCCAGACTTTGAATGAACGACTTATCGACCTTGATCTGATTCACCTTGAAGCTGCGCAGATAACTCAGGCTGGAATAGCCAGACCCGAAATCATCGATCGCGACCTTGTAACCCCGTGCCTGGAGCAGATCGATGACCGCACCGGTTTTCGCGGTGCTTTTCATCGCGACGGTTTCCGCTATTTCGAACATCAGCCGCTCGGGTGCAACGCCAGCAGCGGTCACGATCGCATCAATTCGATCGACGATGTCCGGCGCATTGAGCTGAATCGGCGACAAATTGACCGAAACTGGCCAAGGCGGAAGTTCCTGCGCATTCCACGCAGCAATGCATGCGCACACCTCGCTTAGTACCCATTCGCCGATCGGCAAGACCAAGCCGGTGCGTTCTGCGACCGGAATGAATTCCGATGGTGGGACATCGCCGATCTCCGGATGCGTCCAGCGAACCAGTGCTTCGGCCCCTCTCATCGCGCCGTCGTTCATATTATATTTGGACTGAAACACAATGCTCAGTTGCTTATCCAGCAACGCGTGCTGTAGATCGCGTTGCAGCATTGACAACCTGCGCTCCGCATCGGTCATTGCAAGCTCAAACCGGCGGAAGGTATTGCGCCCGCTTTGCTTGGACACGTACATCGCGGCATCGGCATTATGCAGCAGCACCTCAAACCCGTCGCCATCCTGCGGATACACTGCCACCCCGATGCTGGCACCCACGCGCAGAGGGAGGCTTGCAATCACGACCTCTTGTCGCAACCGGTCCAGAAGATCGTTCGCGCGCGCCTCGATCGTGGTGGTCTCGCTGAGGCCGCCAATGACGACAATGAACTCGTCGCCCCCCAAACGGGCGACGAAATCCGACTGCCGCAATTGGTGCTGCAAACGGTCCGCACAGATTTTCAGCAACTCGTCGCCGATACGATGCCCGAACGAGTCATTGACGGCCTTGAAACCGTCCAGATCGACGAACAGCACGGCGAAATTCTGGCCAGTACGACTCGCGCCCGCGATCGATTGTGCGACGTGGCGCGCGAGCTGTTCGCGGTTTGGTAAGCCCGTCAGCGCGTCGTGCGTCCCGAGATAGCGCAGCTGCCTCTTGGCATCCTTCAGCGACGACGACAAATTGTTCGCATGGATGCTGAGCAACGCCAATGTCCCGATCAGCACCGCCGACGACGTGACCGTCACGATGACCGCGAGCCAGACCCCGCTGATGTCGTGAGCGGCCCCGCACACACTGCCAATCGCGAAATGCGCAGCGCTCATGCCCGTGTAATGCATGCAGGTGATGGCAAGTGCCATAACGGCGGCGGCGCCCAAGCGTTTGGCAACCAAATGCTCGTGCTCGGCAGAATGCAGCATAAAGGCGATGCGCAGTGCCGCAATCGATGCGGCGATCGCTTCGACGATCGACACAAGAAGACGCCACGCGCTGTAGCGGATCGGCGGCGACATCTGCAACGCGTGCATACCCATGTAGTGCATGCCCGCTACGCCGATGCCCATCACTGTGCCAGCGACACAAAGGCGCTTGAAGGAAAGGGCTCCCCGGCTGGCCGTGGTCAGGGCGATAAAAGATGCGCCAATGGCCAGCAGCAACGATATGACAGTTGTGCCGAAGTTGTATCCAATGGCGATCGGCAGTGAAAATGCAATCATTCCGATGAAGTGCATCGACCAGATGCCGACGCCCATCGACACTGCCCCACCGGCGAGCCACAGCACGCGACGCCTGTTGTGCTGCACTGTGCTGATGGTGCCGGATAGCTCGACGGTCGTGTACGACGCGAGAAACGCGACCACGAGCGACACGCAGACCAACAGGGGATTGTAGATGCCAATCATTTTCGTTTTGTCCGAATCATGAAGGTGCAGCAGAATCGGACCTTAAACCCAGACGAATGGATGCAGTTAATCGGAACAGGCGCGAAAAACGCGCGGACAAGGCGCGAAACCCGCGGGCAAACAGTGAAAAGAGGACAGCGTTCCGTTGCGATAGGGTTATGCCCGATAAACGCATCTCAACAGTAGACTCCATCATATCTGCTCTATGCGGCCCTTGATCCGTCGATAAGTGAGATTATCCCGCCCTAATTCGAGATGCCACTAGATGTAGGCCACTCACCATATCGGCTTATCTGTCTCTTATATTATTTTTAAACGGATGAATAAAACATTCGTTTGAATAAAACAAACGAACAAGATATTTTAAGAATTCATTGCTTTCGGCGAAAGCACCATTGTTTCGCGATTAAAATCATCCTAACGCACTGCATATTGAACAATACCGCAAATCTGCATCGGCAGGAGGTCTGCGTATTGCGTTCGACGCTTTGCCGCCGCTAGGTGGTAGCGGTCGCCGCGTTGTCAAAACGAACGCCGACTTAGGTTCGCTCGACATACATGGAAACATCGTCTACGGGCTGATAACCGAGATAGCGGATGGACGACGATAAATCCCATTCCATGTCGCGATTGTTCGACATGCCGTTGACGACAATGGCCTGCGATGGCCAGCTGTCGCTGGGCGCGCTCAGCGCGCGGGTGAATAGCTGACCAAGGTCACGATTGGACAACCACATATTGCGAAACCAGCGCAGTGTCCTGAGCGCATCGTCATCGAGCGTTTCTGTCTCGGAAGTGGATGCGGGCGAGCCGGAATGCGTAATGTCCTGTGCCGCGTTGCTGCCGGGCAATGCCCAGCCGATGCGCACGGACACGCTACTCAATTTGCCGCCGGTCAATGCGGTGACAGAGGTACAGAGTTTTTCGCCCATTGCCTTCGACGTACCATAGGCGAGTGAATGGATCTCGCGTTTGCCGTCAAACCACTTTGTGCCCGGCGCGGGCGGCAGCTCGCCGCGAAGGCGACCTGGCCCCATTTGAGCGGCAAGCGGCGTGTCTTTATAGGCGCCCATCGCATGGTTCGACGACGCGAAAACGAAACGTCCGACATCGGCGCGAGCGCATTCGCGCAGCAGGTTGAGCGTCATGTCGTATGACGCCATGGCTTCGAGCCATGTGCAATCCGGAAGCGCATTGACTACAGCGAAGTGAATCGCCGCATCGACGCCCTCCACTGCGCGCAGCCAGTCGCCGCTGCATTGCGTCAGGTCGCCTTTTACTAAACGGAGCCGCTGACGCGCTTCGTCGGAAAACCGCGACGCATCATCGATGCGGTCGACGCCGACCACTTGTTCGCACCAATTGGTGCGAACGAGCGCTTCGATGACTTTCTGCCCTAGGTTACCGCATGCGCCGGTGACCATGACCTTACGCGGTGCAAAAGGATGCGGCATGACATTTCCCCGATGAACATGCAGCGCCTGGCGCGTGGAACGGACTGTTGCAGGCAATAACCGGCGTTGCAGCGTAGCGAAAGATCATAAGGGGAAACGGCGGCAGTTAGGTGTGGGACGGGCGCTTATCAGTGCAAACCCCAAGGCGAAACAAAACGGTCATGGCACGACGACCGCTGCAAGCGCAGCACTCGTCGTGCCAGATCTTCCTGCCACGGTCGGCGACTCCGCGCCCAAAAAAAGCCCAAGGTTCGAGGGAGAACCTTGGGCGTCTTGTTATTGCGCTTGGGACGAAGCCGCGCGCATCAGATCGGCTTGTCGCCACCCATCAGTTGTTCGACTTTCCACTGACCGTTTACAACTTTGAAAATTGTGAAGGCCGGGTTGCGCAGATTGCCTTCGGCATCGAAGGAGATCGTTCCAGTCACGCCTGGACGATGGATCGCATGCACATCTGCCGTCAGCTTCGCGGGGTCGGTGGACTGCGTGTTCTCCACCGCGGCGATGATCGTCGCGGCCGCGTCATATGCGAACGGCGCATGCAGTTCGATCGGATGATGATACGCTGCGCGATACGCCTTGTCGAAGGCGGCCCCGCCCGGCATCAAATCCAGCGGGCGCCCCGGTTCGAGCGCAATCACGCCTTGCGCTGCAGGTCCCGCCAGTTGCACAAACG
>CAWUJR010000012.1:0-23074 GCA_963922375.1 uncultured Robbsia sp. | reverse complement strand
TTAAGATAACTATTCTTATCTTAATAGCTCCTTTTAAGATTGAAACGCGATCGACAAAAATGCGCCTCTCTCGCCAAGAACGGGCCGAGGACTGCCCCGCTCGCTCCGGACCACGGAATCCTTCTTGATGCCGCTGAGTGGGGATGCGGCATTGTCTCGCTGCCAGACGGACTGACTCAAGACGCACGTGCGATCGGAAGGCCTATAAAGGCAAGCGAAAACGTCTTCTTGCGTCCGGGCCAGCCAATTGCAACAACGCCGATCAGGGTGCCAAACAGCGTGGCAATCATGCTCACCATCCCGTACCGCAGCGACACGTCTAACGGCAACCGATAAACGTTTCGGTGGAGCGATGGCAACCGGATCGTCAAAGACGAACCCAAGCTCGCGGCGGTCATGGTTGACTTTCTGCGCGCGTCGGATGACGCGCCCGCGCTGGATCGCCAATGGCCTCGCGGTTCGGCAGGCGGTAGCTGAACACATACCGCGCCTCATCATTCTCGATTTGATGCTGCCCGGCCGCGACGGTCCGGACATCCGCCAGGATTCGTGGGGCAAAGCAACGTCCGCATCATTATGGTCACCGCACAGGACGAGGAAGTGGATCGCGTGCTTGGCTTGGAGATTGGCGCTGACGACGATGTCTGCAAACCATTCAGCCCATTGGAGCTGGGACCACGCGTGGAGGCCATCTCGCGGCGCGCACGGATCGAAGCGCGGCATGGCGCCGACTCAATCAAACTCAGCAGATTACGCTTCCAGACCGAGATCAGCCCGTCTCCGCCAGGCCGGCATTTCTTCGACTGGTTCAGGTACGATTAATGCTTCCACCCTCCGACATTACTCTGAGGTGCCGGGCATTTTGTCTCTGGCTTCCTACCTACAAGGTGCCCAATCGTGAACTTCGTCCCGTGGATTAATCTGTTTTGGGCCATTCTTGCCATTGCAGTACTCTTTTTATACCGGCCAGCACCGCCGCAGAAGTACTACGCTTCGCATTTTTCGGCAAAGGGTTGGATTATCGCGATCGCGCAACTCTGGCTTTGTTCGCAAAGTATTTACGCACTTTTGAAAATTGTTCAAACTCAAGACCTGAACGATCCGCGCCAGATCGGCTATTTGTTGCTGACCACGTTCAACGCGCTGGTATGGGGACTCTTCTTCTTTCGCAATTTCGTGGCTTACTTCTTTCAGCATAAGGGAAAACGCGGTTACTTGTGACGGCAGCGGGTGTGCCCGCACTCAGGCTACGTGAAAGCGACTGAGCCATACTCGGATCGATCGTCATGCGGGGACGCTCGATATTCCACTGTCCGGCCATTATGGCGGTATAGCGGACGTCCAGTGTCTTCGCGCTGGTGTCGACAGTTCCGCCGGAGCCGTCCGAATCAGTCGCTACCAGATCGCCCTGCGCGTGAACCGCATCGCTACTCGCTACCAGCCACAGATCTCCGCCCCGGGTTGCGGTGCCGTTGGCGCCAACGCACTGTTTCTGCCCGCCAGCGCATAGACATTCCCGTCTGCGGCCTGCAGGCTAATTTTGTGCGGCCCGGCCCCCCCTACGTTCGATACCGTCCCTTTGCTTCCGGTATCCACGAACACCTGTTGGCCCGTGCTGGAGTCTTGCAACAGAACCATCGAGCACGTCGCAATGGTCCCATGCGGCCCCACCACAATCCCTTGCGGATTGATCAGATAGACACTTCCACTGGCCTTTAATTGCCCTTCGATTAACGACAGCTTGGGTCCGGTCACGCGATTCAAAATCGCCCCTTGACCGTTGCCGATGTACACGTGCAACCGCCGCCAAAAGAGAAACTTGTCCAATCGATAATCCCGCGCGACGTCGATTGAGCGATGTCCAGACCCGAAACGGTACTTGCGATGCCCCCTTTTCCCGCAACGAAGTGGCCGCCTTATGGTACCGATCAAGAACGCGATGCCGATTGACGCATAGCCCGGCATATGGCGGTAGTGTAAAAATCGAAAGCATTTCAATCAAACGAATAACAAAAATGGTCGGGATCAATGTAGCTAATATCAGCCGGTTGGACTTGAACCTGTTACTTGTCTTCCAGTGCTTGATGACAGAGCGCACGTGACCGGCGCCGCCGCATTGCTCAACGTTACGCGGGGCGCGGTCAGCTCGTCGACGAGGAGAGCCCAAGGAGCTCAGTTCTCATTTCGCGTCGCAGATCGTCTTTTCATCTTCGTATTCTTGTCTATACGACGGCGCACGTCTCAACATCCACAGTCTCATTACCAAAGAGGAATTTCTGTCACATGATCACGTGCGAATATCCTACAACGCGCGCTGGGGCTTCGTGGACGACTTGCTGCAAGCCGAAGGCATTCCAAGAAAAGTGGTCGCATCGTTCCCGCACTTCTGCGGCGCGATGCCCGTGCTCGTCTTCAGCGATACCATCGCCACGCTTCCCACCTTCGCCACAAATGACTAAGCGCGAATAGCGCGACTCACCGGCAGTCCTTTCGATCTCAGTGCCGTCGTTCCGCGTCTTCATGATCTGGAATGCGGCCAAGAGCAGCGACAGTCGACATACGTGGCTGTGCGACTTCGTCACTGAGATAACGCGCGAGTTGAAATACGCAAGTGGAAGATCCAGAGAGTATTCTCCTCATCTCTCAGCGAAGATGCGCTGCACTGCATCCCACGCAGTTCATGGGATGCAGCGAACGCTACTCAGCCATCGCGGGTCCGGCTATCGCTCTTTGCACGGGAACAAACGACACGCCGAGTGCTTCGAACTGTGTGAGGAACTCCGGGAACGAGCAGATCACGTCATTGAAGCCGTCGATGTAGCATGCTTTCTTGAATTTCAGCGAGGCGACGAACAGTGACATGAAATTCCGGTGATCCCCACAACTCGTGAAGATGATGCCTCCTTCGTAATGGCGCTTGCCTCGTGTAACAAAACCGTCGATGTCCCCGTCCGAATTCCAGATGAGCTGGATATCGGCACCAATCTTGCCGACCTCGGCCGCCATGGACTCAATGCGGGACGACTTGTGAAGACGCGTGACTGATCCGCCGACGACTCGAAATTCGCCTTCCACGAACAAGCTGAGCGCAACAAGGGTCGGAATGATGTTTGGCCCATCGCTCACATCGACCTCATGGTTACCCTGAAGCGTGGCGCGGGTGCTCACTACGTGAAGTTCCTTCGCTTCATCGTGGTGTACTACCTTGACTCCCAGCGCCTTCACCACATCGATTAATATCTGCTCACCTTGCAGTGTATCGCTCGTAATGCCACTAATGACATATTCACCCGGGAAAACCGTGCACGATAATAGACGATAGGATAACGAAGTATAATCAGCGTTAATATGGGAGTCGAATGCAATATACTCCCCCGGATTTACATGAAAATTGCTGAACTCCGCGTCGGCCTTGACGTCGATCGATGATCTGCGGAGAAAATCGACCGTTTGCGCGATGTAGGACTTGGACAGAACAGGCGCACTTTGTCGTGAGATAACTTGGCGCAATGCGAGGAACGCGCGGCGCCGAATAGCGAATGCTCAATCAGAGACAATAAAACATGGCATCGCTACCATGCCGAAAGCCCGCATTCTATTCGTTATCCATATCATCTATGTCGCTATTCACGAAAAAACAGCATTCGCGCGATCAATATCGTTATTCAACAGAGTTGTGATACTTGATCTTTGCATTCGGAAAACGATACTGCTCGGTATATCCAAGACGGATAGTAGGAATTCGTTTTCGTCTTGTCAAGCTCATAAAATCAGCCAAAGCAATCGATCGTTTGTCCGCCATGCGGTTGCCATGTCACAGAAATTCGGGTGCCGCGCCTAGCCATGAGACGATCGCGTCTGAGAGCAGAACCGGTTGTTCGATCGGCACCATGTGACCTGCGTTTTGGATTATTTCGAGCCGGGCGCCCGGAATGCCTTCCTGCAACTCCTTCGACTCTGCCAGAGTGCGCACCCTATCCTGGGCAGCGCCAATGACAAGCGTTGGGCAACGCATTGCGGCGAGTCTGTCAAGGTCTCCCCCGCGCGGCAACGTCAACTGACGAATGTAGACGTCGCGCCCGAGCCGAATACCCATCTCCTTGATCCGCGCTATGACGCATGGGTCTATGGCGATCTCCGTCCGTAGAGATGCCGCGATGGCGGAGCGGCTCATTCCTCGGAAGGGACCGGGAGGAATAGCTTGCAGCGTCTCGCGTTTTCGCTGCGTCTCTTGCGCTGTATCCGCTCGCGCCGACGTCGCTATCAACACGAGTGCACCGACTCGTTCGGGCACCAACCGGACGATCTCACGTGCGATATATCCGCCCATTGAAAAGCCGATCAGAATGAACCGTTCGGGGCAGGCGACAACGGCGCGTTGTGCTATCGCTTCGATGGTATCGTCTTGACGAACATCGCAATGATGAAGCGGTCCGATACGAAGCAGATCCACGACCATGTCCTCCCAAAGCGTTTCGTCCGTCATGAAACCAGGGATCAGGAACACATCTCTTTTACCGTTGAGCCTCATTTGCGCGCCTTTGCAGTTTCCGATCGTGTCACACGAACCGTCCGGCCACAGCGCGAAGCTTATCGCGCAGCCATTCCTGAGCGGGCGATCGATCGTGTCGACGATGCCAATAGAGAGACCAGTGGAATGTAGCCGATGAGAAGGGTAAAGCTTTGATCGCAAGATCCTCTTTGGCGAAACTGGCGGCAAGGCGCTCCGACATCACGGCAATCATAGCGGAGCCCGCCAACAGATGCGGCACAGCCAGCCAATGCGGTACGTTCACCGCGACTTTTCGGGATTGGTGCATGCCAGCGAGCGCGGTGTCGACATAGCGACCGTCGGTGGGGCTCATCGACACTTTGATATGGGGCAATGCCAAAAAACGCTCCATCGTCAATTCTCCGGATGCGTCAGGATGATCCTTCGCCAATACGCAGACCATGCGGTCTTCGAACAACGGCAACGAAAGTATATTGTTCGTGTGTTCCAGTCCCATGCTCACCGCCACATCGATGTCATCGGCCTCTAGCGCGGCGATCGTCTGCAGTGGCGATAAATGCACAATATCGAGCGTGACCTCTGGCGCCTCGCTACCAAGCATCGAGAGCAAGCTCGGCATCAGTAAATAAGTCAGAACGTCCGACATCCGGACACGATATCGAAGCGTCGCACTTGCCGGATCGAAATCGCTATTTGTTTCTATGAGGCGCTCTGCCTGCCGCAGCAATTGCCGAATGGGTTCGACCAATTCGAGCGCTCTGGGGGTGGCCTCCATGCCCGTTGCGTTACGAACCAATAGGTCATCCCGCATCAAGGTGCGTAGTCGCCTCAGTGCGTTGCTCATCGCGGACTGACTCAGTCCTACTTTCGCGGCAGCGCGTGTAACGTGCTGCTCGGACAAAAGCGCATCGAGCACGACAAGAAGATTTAGATCGACGCTGCGCAGGTTCATGGTCTGTTATCCATCATCCACCAAATCGATATGCACATTATAAACATTCATTGGATTAATTTTGGTGCCAATGGGAGAGTACCACTCACAGCAACTCCGTGGACGTCAAGATGCCTCCCTCAAGCCTGCAGCGCAGCGGCCAATCTCTCGCCGATGGGTTATCGGGACGAACACGCAATGCCGCCCTGATTGCGATTTCGCTTGCGGTCGCCATAGCCACGTTAGACACGGCCATTACGAATACGGCGCTTCCGACCATCGCCGTCCAGATTCATTCCGATCCGTCCTCCGTGATCTGGGTTGTCAATGCCTATCAGCTTGCCATGGTCGCCATGCTGCTTCCCTTTGCCTCACTGGGTGAGATACTCGGGCATCGGCGGGTCTACATTGCCGGCCTGCTTGTCTTTACTGCAACATCTCTCGCCTGCGGTCTCGCCTGGTCTTTGCCGACATTGGCCGCCGCTCGGGCGCTGCAGGGGATAGGTGCCGCGGCGATCATGAGTGTCAACACCGCACTTATCCGGTTTATCTATCCCTCGAAGATGCTCGGTCGAGGTGTCGGATTGAACGCATTAGTAGTGGCCGTCGCCTTTACAGTGGGTCCGACTGTCGCGTCAGGCATCCTGTCAGTGGCGTCATGGCACTGGCTGTTCTGGATCAACGTTCCGGTAGGTATTGTCGCGATCATGCTCTCCACGCGCACCTTACCGGCCACGAAGCGCGCGGTGCATCACTTCGACGCTATGGGTGCATTGCTGTGCGCGGGTTTTTTTACTTTCTTACTTCTTGGCATCGGCACGGCTGCGCACGCGGGATTCTCGCCGTTGGTCATTGCCGAGTGCATCACTGCGATCGTCTGCGTATGGTTGCTGCAAAAACGTCAATCTCGGCATCCGGCACCGATGCTGGCCGGGGATCTCTTTCAACGTCCGCTGTTTGCGCTTTCGGCTGCCACATCCGTCTGTTCTTTTGCGACGCAAGGGTTCGCGTTCGTCTCTCTTCCCTTTCTCCTGCAAGTAGATCTTGGCCACAGCCAGATCGCGACTGGCTTTCTGATGACCCCCTGGCCTGCCGTGGTCGCGATGATGGCCCCCGTCGCCGGCCGCTTGGCCGACCGATACCCGCCGGGGCTACTTGGTGGCTTGGGACTTTTTGCGTTAAGCCTCGGCATGGTGGCCCTGGCGACGCTTTCCGATCGACCCTCGACGATCGAGATCGTTTGGCGAATGGTCTTATGCGGTGCCGGATTCGGCTTCTTCCAAGCGCCAAACCTGAAAGCACTCATGGGCAGCGCTCCAGCAGAGCGGAGCGGCGGCGCCAGCGGCATTGTCGCGACGTCGCGGCTACTCGGTCAAACCCTGGGCGCGGCGCTCGTGGCGCTATGTTTCCACATCGCCCCCCATAAGGGCGCCGTCCTCGCCTTATGGCTAGGCGGCGGGTTTTCGCTCTTGGGTGCCGGCGTGAGTTGCCTGCGACAGGTACCGCGCTGGCGCGCCGCTTCTTGACGCTTTCAACATTCGGCTGCGAAACAAGGAATCCACTATGGACTAACTCGATCTAGGCCCCTTCTCCCACGCGCGTGGTACCGTGCGACTGCCCTGTTCGAAGAGTATTTCGAATCGGGTCTTGCTGCTTGCGGCGCTCGCGCATGGCGAAACCACCCTCTCCAATCTGCTCCATTCTGATGACACCAGTGTCATGTTGTCGGCGCTCAACACGCTAGGAGTGAGCGCAACGAAAAGCGGCGAGCGTTACCTAATAAAAGGCACTGGCGGCCGCTTCCCGTCGAAGTCGGCATCGCTTTTTCTCGGCAATGCGGGAACGGCGGTCCGCGCACTGACTGCCGCGCTTGCCGTAAATGGAGGCGAATATCGCGTCCACGGCGTGCCGCGTATGCATGAGCGACCGATCGGCGACCTTGTCGACGGTTTGCGCCAGATCGGCGCGCACATCGATTATGAGATGATGGAGAGATGCCCTCCTCTCCGGATCCGTCCAGCATCGATCGCCGTCGACAAGCCGATTCGCGTCCGTGGCGACGTGTCCAGCCAGTTCCTGACCGCCCTGTTGATGGTTTTGCCGCTCGTCGGGGTTGCCGGTATGACGACGACCATCGAAGTGGACGGCGAGCTTATCTCGAAACCCTACATTGACATCACTATCCGATTGATGGCGCGCTTTGGCGTTACCGTCAAACGCAGCGATGGGTGGCGGCATTTCTCCATCCCAGCAGCCAGTCGGTACGTGTCGCCAGGCGAATTCATGGTCGAAGGGGACGCGTCATCCGCCTCGTATGTTCTCGCCGCAGGGACATTGGGCCGAGGTCCCGTTCGGGTAGAAGGCGTCGGACGTAAGAGCATCCAGGGCGATGTAGGGTTTTGCGATGCATTCATGCAGATGGGCGCGAATGTGACCTTGGACGATGAATGGATTGAAGTCCACGGCGTCAAATCTAACGGCGGACGCCTCGCCGCCATCGAGATGGATTTCAATCGGATTCCGGATGCGGCAATGACGATCGCTGTGGCTGCGCTTTTCGCCAATGGCAATACCCGCCTGAGCAACATCGCAAGTTGGCGTGTAAAAGAGACGGACCGTATCGCGGCAATGGCGGCCGAATTACGCAAGATCGGTGCGACCGTCATCGATGGGCCCGACTATCTCGTTGTGACGCCGCCCATCGCATTCACGCCTCATGTGGCTGTAGACACCTACGATGATCACCGCATGGCAATGTGTTTCTCGCTCGTCAGTCTTGGAACAGTGCCGGTTCGTATCAACAACCCAAAATGTGTCAGCAAGACCTATCCAGACTACTTCGACGTTTCGCGACCATCGCCCATGCATGATGGCTAATCCAAGTCATTTCCAGAACTGACCCGTACGAGGATGGCGAGACGGGTCTCACAACCCGCAAGTCACTGTTTGGATTGACTACGGTTTCTATCCTGACCGTTGATGAAAATGTTGTTTGACGCCTTGCTTCAGACCCCGGTTAATGCTGTAGATACGCTCGGGCGTGTTCGCACTATCTGATTCGATCGACGATAAGCGCGAATTGATGAAAGCGATGAACATCCCATCCAGTTTGTCGAAACTCGAGAAGATGCGGCGGGAGCCTTTGAGCCTTCGGAACAGTCGCTCCACTTCGTTTCGGCGTTTGTACATTTCACGATGGTATTCCCAGGGTCCAGGGCGATTGCTTTTTGGCGGGACAACGGGGATGAAGCTTGAGTCAAGCGCGAGTTGTCGCGTCTCGCCGCCCTCATGCGCCTTGTCCATCAGCAAGTGCACTGGCCGATTCGGTGGCCCGTGGCTTTGTTGCAAGGCTCGTCCCTGAGGCGCATCACCGGCCTGGCCGGGGGAAAGCGGGAACGTTAGGGCTGTTCGAGCATCCGCGGCAACCATATGAATCTTGGTAGTTCATCCGGATCGGCACTTGCCGAAGGCTTGGGATCTGTTTTTTTAATGCACCAGTCCCATCTGGATGCACCTTTACGATCGTGCTATCCAGCGAGACTGCCTCGGTCCTGACACGAACGATCTCGGCACTCCGCAATTCGGTAAATAAACGGCCCAGCACGCCGCTTTTGGACCAACGGTTCATCCGCGTATAAATCGTGTGCCAACGACCAAAGCGCTTGGGCACAGCTCGCCACTTGCCACCATGCTCGGCAACACGAAGAATCGCATCCAACCCTCGAGGTTCGACATGCTGACGTTGCCGCGTTGCCGCGGAAAACAATGTTCGACCTTTTGAAATTGGACTTCGGTGCATTCCATTCCCGAAGTTTACAGATAAAACTTATGAGGGTGAACACGTCCCACTGGGCGGGTAATTCAGCAGCAGGGGCGCCCGTCGACGCGGCGAAGCCGGCCGTGTATTCCTTGCCACAACCGGTGAGCGAAGCGGATCAGTCTCTGATACGACGATCGACGAACCGCACGAAGTTGGCGTGGAGCGGGGCCTGGATGTGGGCGCGCCCTATTGCGCCGGGAGGGTTATAAATATCTGCACGCCGAGGGTTAGACCGCGGGCCAGCGATAGAAAAATTTTACGTTGTCGGCGAGCGTCGGTCGGCAAACCATCGTCTATTCTAGGTAAGGGAAAGAGAGACTATCGAAATAGACGGATGTTTCACTCGAAAACTTCGTCATAGTTAAGTCACTATTCCGCGCAATCGACTTCGCGTCGTATACAAACCCTTTCTTTGCAGGAGCACCTATGGCAACCCGACCGACTGCCTGCTCTAAGTCCTCCATCCGTCCCATTCCTTTCGCCCTTCGTACGACGGCCGCTTGCGTGTTCGGCGCGCTGCACCTCGCGATGGCCGTTGGAGCGACGCTCCCGGAGGGTGGCCATTTCGTGGCGGGGAAGGGGCAGATTAATAGTAATTGTTCTGGACTAGATATCACACAGGCGACTTCGCGCGGCATCATCGATTGGAAAAATTTTTTCTATCGGTAATGGGCGCACTGTCTATATCAATAACGGCTCGGGCGCGACCTTGAACCGCGTGACAGGGCGCGACCTGTCGTTGATCGAAGGTCAGTTGAAGGCGACGGGCAGCCTCTATCTGATCAATCCCCAAGGCATTGTTGTAGGCCCGCATGGGACGATCACCACGGGCGGCCGCTTTGTCGCCTCGACGCTGAATACCATTGACAAGGACTTTATGAATGGTGCCAATCTGACCTTCACTGGAACGAGCGGCGCAAGCGTGGTCAATCTGGGGGCGATCAGTTCGACCGGCGGCGATGTGTTTTTGATCTCTCGCAAGCTCATCGTCAACGACGGCAGAATCCAGGCGGCCAAAGGTACCGCCGAATTGGACGTCGGCTCCAACGTGTTGCTACAGGACGCCAGCACCGGACAACAGGTGTTCGTCGATGCGGGCAGTCATGGCACGGTCGTGAATGCGGGTTCGATCCGTGCAGCCCAGATCAGCCTGCAAGCGGCCGACGGCAACATCTATGCACTCGGGGGAAAGAATAGCGCGCTGCGCGCAACCGGTACGGTGACAAGGGACGGGCGAGCGTGGCTGGTCGCAAGCAGCGGCGCGGTTCATGCGCAGGGCGATGTCGTTGCAACCAATGCGGACGGCTCCGGTGGGACGGTGGATACCAGTGCAAAGACATTGGACTTGCGCAGTGCCACGGTGAAAGCCGGACAATGGAACATCGAAAGTCCAAGCTTGACGATCGATCCGGGTACCGCGCAAGCGCTATCGCGCAGCCTTAGCGCCGGTACGTCGGTAACCGCGACCACTACCGGAACGGCAACGGGGAGCGGCGGGATCGACGTGGCGGCATCGATCAATTGGCGCGGCGATGCGTCGCTCGCATTGGATGCAGACAAAAATGTGACGATCAAGCCACGTGTCACGTTGGCCAATCGGGGCGCAGGTGATTTGACGCTACGGGCCGACGCCGCCGGCGTGGACAACGATAGCGGTATCATCAATGAGGGACGGATCGACTGGTCGCACAGCACCGGCATCGTCAGCGCGTTGTACGATATGTCAGGCATCTATACGCCCGGCGCAACGCAATCGAATCCTCGGTGGAGCGCCACCGCGTTTAGTGGATTGCTGACGCAAATCACCGGATATCGCCTGATCAACTCCTTTGACGATCTCGAAAACATTTCCGCCGATCTCGCGGGTAATTACGCGCTTGGAAAGGATATCTCGCTGAGTTCCGGCCAGTTCACTTCAATCGGCGTTGGCACCCAAAGCGCATTCACCGGCCAGTTCGACGGCATGGGGCATTCGATCGATAGTTTGACCATGCACCCCCCCTCTACGGATGCAGTTCAGTCGGAAGGGATGTTCTATGCCATCGGTTCGGCGGGGGTGGTACGCAACGTCAACCTAACGAACGCTGACGTGGATGTCGATCTTCTCTTTGGCTTCGGCGGTGGCTTGGGCATCCTGGCCGGGTCGAATGCGGGACTGATTACGCACGTGAACACGGGGGGGGGTATTATTGCACTCAGCTATAACGGCGCAGGCGGTGCGGGAGGGATCGTCGCGGTGAACTATGGGACCATCGAACGCTCCTCGAGCAGTGCGTTGGTCTTCTCTGAGGGCTATGTCGGCGGTCTCGTTGCGGAAAATGACGGCTTGATCACTCAATCGTTCTCGAGTGGCGAGGTCGACGGCGATGTGCGTGGTAACCCACCGGGTGGGCTCATTGGCATAAACAGTGGCACCCTCACACAGTCGTACTTTTCCGGCCCACTTGACGTCTATTGGGGTGGAGGATTGGTGGGCGCGAACTATGGCACCATTTCCGAGTCTTATGCTTCTTTTCCTGTCGATCAATATGAGGGCTTTCCTGGTATGGTCGGCGGCATCGTCGCCGGCAATGCTGGAACGATCGCGTCAAATGTATTCTGGAATGTCGACAGCTCCGGGATTATCAGCAGTCAAGCGAACTACGGCAGTTCGGCTGCTGTCGGCCTGAGTGCGGCGGAAATGAGCGATCCGGCGAGCTTCGGACCGACATGGGACTTCAGTTCGATGGGCGTATGGGCGATGCCCGCCGGCGCGAGCGCCCCGATCCTGCACTGGCAGCTTGCTCAATAAACGGGCGAGCGTTCGGCCGGTAGTACGAGTGTCTTCGTCGTGTTGGCGGGCTTTACGACTTCGCGCGTAAAGAAGGCCCGCAGGCAGCACCATCGAACAGAGGGCATCCACGGCGGTCGTTTTTAGACGCCCAATAAGAGCCGGGTACGATCCGTCTATCTCTTTGCTCTCGCCCGTAGTGAGCCATTGGCTTGAGCAGGATCACGTCGAACAGGCTAACAAGCTATTCGATCGCCCATAGCACGACAACACAGACCGTCCTTTAAGCTTCTTTGGCTACTCGCCTAACTGCTGGATCGTCACCCAAGCGACGCTAGCACGCGTTCTCTGGCTCAAAGGGGACGGCGCGAGGCGACCGACATCGCTGAGCAAGCTAAGCAAGAAGCCACCGGCTCGGAAAACGATATGTCAATGACGTACGTGCTAGTGGAGGCGTTGATACCCCTCAGTCTTCTGGCCGACGAATGGGTGCAAGTGAAACTGTATGGCGATGTAATCAAACCGATAGCCTTGCGTTCGGGTTCACGCATATGGACGCGTTAAGTCGGTGCTTCGGTACGATAATCGACTTCCACGACGAGCCTGGCTTTGCGAATCTGGCTGCGATCACCAGCGCCCTCGCCAGCTTAGCGAGCAGCACATGGGGCCTTCTTTTCCGGATTGTATGCCCAAGCATTGAATCGTATGGGTGACCGCACAGCGGCGCTGGAGCAACTCGACAGCGCGCTCGAACGTAGCATGGAAACCGGTCCCTTTTGGTGTGACAGCGAGCTATCGCGTTTAAAAGGCGAGATGCTTCTGCAAAGCGGTGATCGTCAGCCCTTTACTCGGCAAACGGAAGAAGATGAATGAGAGGGACGAGCATGTATCAGAGAAGTCATGCTTATTGCAGAGCGACACCACGCCCACTTTTTCGTTGCGCGCGCGAAGCGCAGTCTTGCGAGCACCCTCGCCTCTCGCCCTGAAAAAGCTCCGGATTGGAGGAAGCGGCAACCGTTCGGAGGACAAAGCCCTGAACGAGAAAAAAGCTTTCATCTGAGATTTGCTTTTCCCTACAGCAACACACGCTGCCTGCGACCGTCGCTCATCGATCCGCCCCTCCCCGCTGCGCAACAAGATTCGCCCTAGCGTTTCTCCAAGTCACCACCTATGATGGGATTGAACAAAAGTAAAACAAAACGGAGCGCGCCATGGCAAACCCGACCCTATACGTGGCTTGGCAAGGCGTCCCGGGAGACGACGCCATCCACTTCACGTCGCCGCCGCTCGGTGCCGACGATGCGCCCACCTTTCCGTACGGGCAGGTACAGCCATTCGGCCCCGAGGGCCATCCTGCGACAAGCACGCGGCCGACGATCATGCGGGTCGTCAATGGGATCGATGGGCCGAATATCGGGATGGCATTTAAGGGGGTGGAAAGCGATGGCACGATATATTTCTCCGGGATGCAGGGGGCTTTTGCCGATGCAGAGCCTTCTCCGCGATGGAGCGGGCCGGCTGGCTTGGTCGGTGGAACCACGTGGGGCCCCGCCAGCACCGCGTTCAATGGGGGGCTGTTCTTCGCTTGGAAAGGGACCGGCAGCGATACCGGGATCTGGGGAAATCTCGACACGGACACGCCGGGCACGGTCCGCGCGCAATTCGTCACCGGCATTCGCAGTGCGCTCTCGCCGGCGCTGACCACCTTCGGCAACCAGTTGATCATGGTCTGGCGAGGAGAAGGCGATATCGATGGCTTGTTCTGGGCCGTGTCGTCGAACGGGACTGCCTGGACACATATGGGTCCTATCGCAAATGCCGCCACGACCGACATTCCTTCGTTGACCGTGTTCAACAACCAGGTCTGGCTCGCTTTCAAAGGGCTCGACACGAGTATCTATCTGTCGAATATCGTCGATGTCGGTGACCTGACTGCCGGCAAGGCGCAGTGGCAACCGCGTTGGACGGTCCCTGGAATCGGCACCACCAATGGCCCAAGCATTTGTGCGTTCGGCGATCAGCTGATCATGAGTTGGAAAGGATCGGGTGATACGGACATCTGGTATTCGCAAAGCCGAACGGGTGCGGAGAATGCGTGGTCGACCTCGGGCCAATTGCAAAGGACGATCCCGGGCGTCGGCACCTCCTACGGCCCCGCATTATTCGTTTTCACCGGATAGCGCGCAACGGGGCGGCAGCTGCGCGCGGCCCCCCTTGCAAAGGCGACTTTGGAATGAGCGCTGTGCCACTCGGCCATTGCGCGCTCGAATGCCTCCCCACCCTTCACGCCTCCTCGGTGGCATCGGTCGGAGACCGGCCACCACTTTGTCGAGTGTGGTACGGGTAAGCACCGATTCGCACAATAATGAACCGCGTTGATTATCTGTGAACTCAAGGAGACGCGACGGTCTCCCGAAATGGCTGAGCGCGAAGCCAGCAACGACGTCGCTCAATCCGACAATGGACGCCCGAAGTCATGCGGGCAACGCCCTGACTGCACAATCAAAAAAATAAAGATGGGCCAACGCCCGTCCAAGGAGACAGCTGTGAGTACGTCAAGAAACGCGCTGCTGAAAACCGCACTGATCGTGGCTGCGGTGTCCGTCGGGCTCTCCACCCACGCCGCACGCGCAGACAACAAAAAAATTGCGATGGTCGTGAAGTCGCTCGGCAACCCGTTCTTCGATGCTGCACACAAAGGCGCGGAGGAGGCAGCCAAGCAACTGGGCGATGTCACGATCATCTACACCGGACCTACCGATACCAAGCCCGAAGGGCAAATCGAACTGATCAATTCACTCATTGCACAACACGTCGATGCGATTGAAATCTCCGCCAATGACGAAGACGCACTGGTGCCGGTGCTCAAGAAGGCAATGCAACGCGGCATCACGGTCATTTCTTTTGATTCGGCCGTCGCCCCTGCGGGCCGTGAGATGCAGCTCAACCCGTCGTCGACACCGTTGATCGGCGAGACGATGCTGAAGCTCGCGGCACAGGATCTGCCACAGGGAGGCGACGTTGCGATTGTGTCCGCGAGTGCAACGGCCACGAATCAAAATGCATGGATTGCCGTGATGAAGCAGTCCGCCGCAAAGTACAAAGGCATCGACCTGGTTGCAACGGTCTACGGCGATGACAAATCCGATAAGTCGTACACGGAGACCCAAGGTCTGATCAAACGGTATCCCAACTTGAAGGCGATTATCTCTCCGACCTCGGTTGGCATCGTTGCCGCCGCACAGGCCGTCGAAGATGCGCATATGGCTGGCAAGATCAATGTCACCGGGCTGGGTCTGCCATCGGCGATGGCTGCCCATGTGCACGCAGGATCGTCGAAGTCGTTTGCGGTCTGGAATCCGATCGACCTCGGCTATGCGGCAACCATGATCAGCTACAACCTGATGACGAATAAAGCCAAGGCCACACCCGGCGCCGCCATCCCGATGGGCCGCATGGGGACTGTCAAACTCGACGCGAACCGTGAAGGTGCGATGGCGGCGCCGACAGTCTACGACGCCAAGAACGTTGACCAATACGCGAAAGTGTTCTGAGCGCGATTTCGGGGGGCAAAGCATGGACGCACTGGATTGCAGCGTGCTACCGACCATCCGGCTCGAGGGAATTTGCAAATCCTTTCCCGGCGTGAACGCGCTGTCAGACGTCGAGCTCAGTCTGTATCCGGGACAAGTCACCGCACTCATTGGTGAGAACGGCGCAGGAAAATCGACGCTGGTGAAGATCCTGACCGGCATCTACGCGCCCGACGACGGCAAGCTGATCTATCAGGGAGAACCGATAACGTTCGCTACCGCGCATGCCGCGTTGAAGGCCGGAATGACCGCGATCCATCAGGAAACGGTGTTATTCGACGACCTCTCGGTCGCCGAGAATATTTTTATCGGTCATCAGCCGTTGAACCGGTTCGGCATGGTCGACTGGCGCAAGATGTTCGCCGATGCACGAACGCTGCTCGCACAGGCCGGTGCCAAGGTGGATCCTCGCACGCGGTTGCGTGATCTTGCCATTGCGTCGCGGCACCTCGTGGCCATTGCGCGTGCTTTGTCCGTGGACGCCAAGGTGGTCATCATGGACGAGCCCACCGCGGCGCTATCGCAAAAAGAAATCCTGGAACTTTACGAGCTGATCGAGAAGCTCCGATCCGCAGGAAAAGCGATTCTTTTCATCAGTCACAAATTCGATGAAATCTTTGCGATCTGTGACCGGTACACCGTCTTCCGCGACGGGAAAATGATCGACGAAGGGCTGGTATCCAATGTCACCAACGATGATCTTGTCCGGATGATGGTAGGCCGCGATGTCGGACACGTCTATCCGAAGCAGCCGGCAGCCATTGGCGCGCACGTGCTTTCCGTCGCCAACTACTGCCACCCTACGGAATTCGACGAGATCACGTTCGAACTGCGTCGCGGTGAGATTCTGGGATTCTATGGCTTAATCGGTGCAGGCCGCACGGAGTTGATGCAGGCGCTTTTTGGTGTCACCAAGCCGTCAAAAGGAACGCTGAAGGTGGACGGCAAAGAAACGACCGTCCGGAGCGCCTCTGACGCCATTGATAACGGGATTGTCTATGTTCCTGAGGACCGGGGACGCCAAGGCGCGATCGTCTCGATGCCGATCTTCCAAAACGTGACGCTGCCGTCGTTGGGACGTACCTCGAAGCGCGGCTTCCTGCGACTCGCCGAAGAATTCCAGCTCACGCGCGAATACACGTCCCGCTTGAACTTGCGAGCGGCTTCGCTGGATCAGGACGTGGGCACCCTGTCGGGCGGCAATCAGCAGAAAGTCGTCATTGCCAAGTGGCTTGCGACCAAACCGAAGGTGATCATCCTGGACGAACCGACAAAGGGTATCGACATCGGTTCAAAGGCGGCGGTACACGCGTTTATGAGTGAATTGGCAGCACAAGGGCTGTCGGTGATCATGGTGTCTTCCGAGATTCCGGAAATTCTGGGGATGACGGATCGCGTCATCGTGATGCGGGAGGGACGGATCGTCGCCGAATATCCTCGGGAAGGGCTGGCTGCGGAGACGCTCCTTCGTGCTGCCGCCGGAATCGGAGAGCCGGCATGAGCGCGGTGTTCAAATCGCTGTTCAAACACCGGGAAATGCAACTGCTTGCGGCCATTGTCGCGCTCGCCCTGCTGATCGCGATCCGATTTCCGCGCTTCATCGCCCCGGAAAACCTCGTCGAAGTCTACGACGATAGCGCGATCCTCGTCATCCTCGCACTCGGTCAGACTGTCGTCATCCTCACCAAGTGCGTCGACTTGTCGACCGCGGCGACGCTAGCGCTGTGCGGCATGGCCGCGGCGATGCTCAACGCCACCCATCCGGGGCTACCGATCGGCATCGTGATGCTGCTGGCCGTCGTGATGGGGGGGTGCCTCGGTGCGGTGAATGGCTTACTGGTGTGGAAGGTCAACTTGCCGCCGATCGTCGTGACGCTTGGCACCATGACGATCTACCGCGGCCTGGTATTCGTGCTCAGCGAAGGAAAATGGGTGAATGCGTATCAGATGAGCGACAGCTTCAAGGCGTTGCCGCGTGCGATGTTTGCCGGTGTGTCTATTTTGAGCTGGATCTCGATCGCGGTGATCGCCGTCATGCTCATGGTGACCAAGCGAACCAAACTCGGCAGAAACTTCTTTGCAGTGGGCGGAAATGCTGGCGCGGCGGTCTATGCCGGTATCGATCCAGGCCGAACGCGCCTCTATGCCTACATGATATCCGGCGCACTGTCAGGCCTGGCCGGCTACCTCTGGATTGCGCGCTATGCGGTTGCTTATGTGGACATCGCGTTGGGCTTCGAATTGGACGTGGTCGCCGCTGCGGTGATCGGGGGCGTCTCTATCGCCGGCGGGATGGGCTCCGTGCCCGGTGCGGTGCTGGGTGCGCTGTTCCTCGGTGTGATCAAGAATGCGCTGCCGGTGGTGAATATTTCACCCTTCTGGCAGCTCTCGATTTCCGGAACGGTCATCATCGTCGCGGTCGCCTTCAATGCACGCGCCGAGCGCACGAAAGGTCGCGTCATTCTGAAGCGCGCCGAGGTCGCACAATGAGAGCAGCACCATGAATACGCCATCGGGCAGCCCGTCGAGCACGCCATCAAGCCCCGCAACCAGCACCTCAACCGGCACCCCAGCAGGCGCCCTAGCCACTCGCCACGTTCCCGATCGCCTGCGTAGCGGACGCCAGCGTGCGCTGAAAAGTTGGGAAAGCTTTCTTTTCCTTGTGTTGGTGGGAATCGTCGTGATCAACTGCTTTGCGTCGTCCCACTTTCTCGATCCGTGGAGTCTGTCCGACGCAACGTATAATTTCACCGAGAAGGCGCTGGTGGCCTTCCCGTTGGCGCTCGTCATCATCGCGGCCGAAATCGACTTGTCCGTCGCTGCGATCATCGCCCTCGCCTCTACGCTGATGGGTACTGCGATGCACTTCGGCGCCGGGCCCTACTTGCTGATAGCGATCGGCATCGCCGTGGGAATTCTGTGCGGTGCGGTGAATGGCTGGCTGGTCACCGGGCTCGGCCTGCCGTCGATCGTCGTGACGATCGGTACCATGAGCCTTTTTCGCGGGATCGCATACATCATTCTCGGGGACCAGGCTTATACCGGTTACCCGCCGCTATTGGCATGGTTCGGCCAAGGATATATTTGGTACGTTTTTTCTTTCGAGTTCGTACTGTTCCTGGCGATGGCGGTCGTCTTTTACGTGTTGCTTCATCGCACCCGCTTCGGGCGCTTGGTCTACGCCATCGGCAACAACCCGGTGGCCGCCCAGTTCTCCGGCATACGGGTCGCCCGGATCAAGTTCGTTCTGTTCGTGCTGACCGGCCTGATGTGTGGCATCGCTGCCGTTTGCCTGACGGGACGGCTCGGTTCGACGCGGCCGTCGATTGCGACGGGACTTGAACTCGAGGCCATTACGATGGTCGTGCTGGGCGGCGTCAACATCAATGGTGGATCCGGTAGCATCCTGGGCGTCGTCTTGGCCGCGATCATCATGGGACTGGTGACATTTGGCTTCAGTCTGCTCAACGTGCCAGGCATCGTCATGTCGATCTTCATCGGCTTACTGCTGATTCTCGTCATTGCGATTCCGAGGCTCTCGAAGTCAAAAGCCTCCCGGGCGGAGTCGCGTTGAGCAAGCGAGTACGGGTGCAGGTGCGAATGGAAGTGTCAATGCACGCTCGGCGCGATATCCGGCGATGAGCGATGTTCGCCGGCGTGCGCTAACATCTTTCCGTCAGTGAGTCATTCACAGTAAACGGAAAAATCATGTCTGCCCATGCCATTCTGGATGTTATTAACAGCACCCTCGAAGCCATTCGCGCGATCGTGTTCGCATTCCTGCGTTGACCTGCGCGTGTTCGCTAGACACGATCCACCGACTTTCCGCCGATCGTCAGGATGAGTCGCAAACCCAAGCCCGCGATCGCACAAGCGGCCAGACGATCGATGCCGCCTTTGAAGCGAAGATAAAGATCTCGCGGCCGACGACTCGAAAAGCATAACGCCACGACGGTGTACCATCCGGCCTCGATGGCGAAAACACAGGGCGGCAATACCAAGTAGGCCCAGCCGGGAGGCTGTTTCGGCAGTAAGGAAACGAAAATGCTCCCAAACACCACTGCCGTCTTCGGATTGCTCAATTGCGTCATTAGCCCCCGGGCAAACGACTTGCCCAAATGGGTCCTTATGTCCCCTCGGCTCGTACCGACCGATATGGGCGTTTTTGCTCCCCGCCAGATGCCCCAAGCCAGGTAGAGTAAATATGCCCCGCCTGCCAGCTTAAACGCCGCATAAAGCCACCCTACCGCAGCTAGCATCGAATAAAGACCGGCCAGCGCGACGATGGAAAAGACGATGCCGCCAACGCCCATGCCTACCGCGGTAGCGAAACCGTCCCCTCTCGAGAGTCCAATCGCGTTTCGTGCAACCAGTACAAAACTTGGACCGGGGCTCATCGCGCCGAGAAGGAGCGCAATGAGAATGGCGACAATTGCGGCAGAAGCAGTCATGGTCATGCTCCGTCATTTGAAGGTAGAGATCCGAGCCTAGCGTACTGTAAGGTAACGCCGGCCAGATTGTTTGCGTTCGAGGTGGGAGCGCCTGGAAACGCCTACGCAGACAGGTGCGGTTAAACACCTTCGCGAAAAGTTCAAAGCAAGCTCGCGTTCCGCCCGATACCGTTCCTTATGGTTTCATGGCGTCCATCTCTTTGCAAACGATCGAAGCATTTCCGGCATCCCGTAGGTCCGGAATGGCTCGTGTTGGCACTCATCAATGCATCGATGATGGCGCCATCGCGCTTTGCCGCCAATGCTGGCCTCCTAAAGTCCGCCGCTTTCGAGTGGCTGGCGATTTAACAAGCGCCAGCCAACGGTGTATCGCAGAAACGTTCACCACCCCGGGGGCGGTCTTCGCTGCCCAAGCGCCCTGACGTTTCGTTCTTCCCAAAGGTCAGGGGCGTCAGGAAGATTGCGGAAAAACTGGTAAAAACGCGGTTGAAGGTATATACCATCCAAGTGGATGTTAAACAGCAGGTCTTTGGATGGCAAACGGGAGAAGGCGTGCCAAAGCGCGTTCAGTCGGACATGGCCGCCCCCGGGGGCGGTGAATCGGAAAAGATCACGATCAATCTTGGGCCGGTGGATTTGGGGCAGATAGACCTCCTGGTGCAGGAGGGCTTCTACGCTAACCGCAGCGACTTCATCCGCACCGCGATTCGTCAGCACCTGTCGGCCCATGCGCAGGTCGTCGAAAAGACGGTTGCACGGCGAGCGCTGGTGCTGGGAATTCAACGCTTTTCGCGTCAGGACCTCGAGGCGGTACGGGCTTCGCGAGAGCGTCTCGATATCCAAGTGCTGGGCCTGGCGAGCATAGCGGATGACGTCTCACCGGATTTGGCACGCCAAACCATCGGCAGCCTGGTGGTTCTTGGCGTGTTTCAAGCTTCGCAAGCAGTCAAGGCGGCGTTGGCGGATCGAATCCGCTAAACGTTTCGCAGCAGGAACTTACCTCAAGGATCAGCGATGAAACCCAATGTAAGCTTTCTCGAATCGATGCGTGAAGCGATAGTTTCGCTCAACGCCGGCGGCGTCAAGCAGGTGACAGAAACAATCCAACGCGCGCTCCGGCACGCAAGCGGCCCGAGTGCATCAGCCACCCTGTCTACCGACGAGGCGGACACCTTTGTGCCAACGGTCGTACGGCCGCCCGCAAAAGGCGCGACGGCTGACGCAAGGGACGCCGGCGGGACGATAGAAGAATGCGGCCACACGAGCACGTTCATCTATGCGAATGCCGCAGGAGAGCGCCGTTATCGGCTTTATGTGCCGGCGGGAAACCCTATCGAGCCATTGTCGCTCATCGTCATGCTGCACGGATGCACGCAAGACGCTGACGGTTTCGCGGCCGGTACACGAATGAATCAATTCGCCGATCGGCATCGCTGTTTGGTTGCTTATCCGGTGCAACCGCAAAATGCCAATCCGTCGAAATGCTGGAATTGGTTCAATCCAGCCGACCAGCATCGCGGATCTGGCGAGCCGTCGATTCTTGCCGGTATCACGCAGCAGATCATCGCTCAATACCCTGTCGACCCGGCGCGTGTCTATGTGGCCGGCTTGTCTGCCGGTGGTGCGATGGCGGCCATCATGGTCACGGAATACCCGGAGCTTTTTGCCGCAGCCGGTGTGCATTCCGGACTTCCTCCCCACTGCGCCCACGACCTGCCCTCCGCGCTGGCCGCCATGAAAGGCGGCGGGAATCGCGGGCATGCAACGCGAAACCAACATGGAAAGGAGCGCCTGCCTCAACGGCCGTTGATCGTTTTTCACGGCGACGCGGATCTCACGGTCAGCCCAAAGAACGCGGCGCTGTTGCTGGATGGATTTGTCGCGCGCGACGGCATCGGTCCTGAAATGTCTCGCGCCGCGAAAGGCAAAAGAACCGCGACTGTCGAGCGGTTGATTTCGACAACCGGCCAGCATGCAGAATTGTGGACCATTCACGGTGCGCCGCATGCATGGTCTGGTGGCGACGCGCGAGGCAGCTATACCGACCCCACCGGCCCCGACGCCAGCGCGGAGATGCTGCGATTTTTCCTCGAACATCCAAGCGCGTGATCGGCTGATTGACAGTGCCACACCGTTCGGAATCAGAGTCGAGAACGGTCGTCACAGGCAATGCGCTCATCCGACAAGCCGCCCGAAAATCTCAACACCACGACATTCTCTCAGCCGAGCAACGTTACGCCGGGCGGCGATCGAACTGCTCACGCGCCTGTTCTACCGCGTCGAAATTGTCTGCCGCCCACCCCCAATACGCCGCAGAATGCAGCGTGCAACGTGATGCCGAGGTCTGTCAGCGCGTATTCGACATTCGGAGGGACAACAGGATAAACCGTCCGCACCACGAGCCCATCGCGCGCCGCATTTTATGGTTAGGCAAATGGTCAAGCTCGGCCGCCCCAAGCCTGTCGAGGCCTGAACATGCACTTGAGAGTAACGGGCACCCTGGGCAAGGTTGCCTGGTCGGACGGCACGGCCCATCGGAGACCGGTCATTCGGCGCCGGACCGGGCGTCATTCTCGTGGAAGGCGCGGTGGCCACCGTTGAGTGACTTTTCCTTCACCCGCTGACATCACACGGATTCACGGTCGCGTTGATCGATGCGGCGTTTTCCTGCGTGACAGACTCCCAAGCCACCCGCTGCAATGCGATGGCCACGCTGGACGAAATTCCAAGCTGTTGCGCGGCCTTCTCGGTCGGACCCAAATTCCGGACGTCGTCACCGGTTATTTGCTGAAACAGCACTAAGCCACTTAGATAAGCGCCATAAATGCTCGGATGATGCAAATCGGCCTGCTCAATCGGTGGATCGTTGATGGGGTTGATGTTGTACCAGAGCAGGGGCAACGATGAGGTCGAAAGCGGATCCGGATTGGCAACGCCCTCATCTGAAGCAATGCGAAGTCGACCGATTCATGGCTGCCGAACCCGACTGGGCACAA
>CAWUJR010000011.1:0-24907 GCA_963922375.1 uncultured Robbsia sp. | reverse complement strand
TGACCGTGCCCATAGCGCCGCACTACGTGGCTATGCAAGGTACTGAAAAGAAACCCGCCCGATGTGTGGCGTTGGGCGGTACGATCGGCGATTTCGTCGGCTGCACGATTTACGAACAGCGCTCCAGTACCTGTCGGGAATTCGATGCCGGCACCGATGCCTGCAATCGCGCGCGATCTAACCACGGCTTGCCGCCGGTCGATCCGACCGAGCTGGAGGCAAGTGATCACGGAGCGGCGCAATAGGCTGACGGATCAGACAGGCTATTCTGGCGAATGCCAACCGTGGCATAATCCACGGTTGGCATTCGCCCATAAGTCCTGTCTGCGAGGTGACCTTGAAACGGCATACCGTTGATCGATCGATTGCACTGTTTGACTGGCACTGGATTTGGCGGGCGCTGCTTCTGCGCAAGTGGAGCATGCTACTCATATTAGTGGCCACGCTCGGGACCTATGCGGCAGCGCTGGCTATACCGTTTCTTTCGAGGCATGCGGTCGATGCGATCGTATCAGGCAGTGATGCCGTCCATCTATCGCTGCTCGCATTGATCGCGATCATATCGATTGCCGCGGAGAATGCACTATCGATGGGACGGCAATCGGTCGTGATTTCGCTTGGTGGACATCTTGAAAGACGAATTTCGCGACATATCTTCGTCCATCTCCTCAGGTTAAGACTCGACGGAAAGCGACTTGAAGCGGGTGACATTCTCAGCCGCTTCCAGCAGATTTCCAAAATACGGGAGTTCAGTATTTTTGCGATTCCCCATGTTATTTTCGGGATGGGCGGTGCGGTCGCCGCGCTGGTTGCGATGTCTTATTACGATCTGCCGCTTGGAATTGCCGTGCTGACGCTGGCTGTCGCTACAGGCATCTTTTTGAATCTGCCGGTCGCGTCTTTGCATAAGATGAGCAAGCATTTCCGCGAGGCCATTGGCAAGCAACAGGGCCTTTTATCTGAAACGGTGCACGGCCTGGACACGGTCAAGGCATTGAACCTTGAAGGGGCGTTCCTTTCGCACTGGACGATCGCGTCGAATAGCGCGTTGTCGCGACTGTGCGATCTACTAAAACTCGATCAACGGGTAGGGGCGTCCACGCAGACCTCCGCACGCGCAATGTCTTTGCTCGTGATCGGACTGGGCGGATGGCACGTGCTCCATGGCCGTCTGAGCTTGGGCCAGTTGCTTGCCTTGCAATTGCTGGCCACGCAGGTGACAAATCCGATCATTTCTGGCGGTGAAGCTTTTCGCTCCTTCCAGGAAGCCAAGGCCGCGTTGGACAGCATTAGCGACTTCACTCGTCAGCCGCGAGAGCACATCCCCCCTCAGCGGTACGCGAGCGTAGCGTCAACGCCGATGGCTTGGCCATCGGGCGATGTCGAAAGGGAACCTTCGTCGTCGCAGGGCCACATGATCGTGATGCATGCGCTTTCCTATACCTATCCGGATCGGAGTCGCCCCGCTTTGGACGGTGTGACGCTTGCATTGCCGCGTACCGGCATGGTGGCATTGATCGGTAGTAACGGCTCGGGAAAATCGACCCTTGTTAAAATCATGACCGGACTGCAACGCAACTACGAAGGAACAGTGCAGCTTAGCGGGACCGATCTATTGGACTACCATCCGCGTCGTCTGAGAAACAAGATGGGTGTTGTACTGCAGGACACGGTATTGTTCTCGGGGACGATTCGCAGTAATTTGTCTTTCGGCATGCCACTGTCGGACGACGTTCTCAATGAGGCGTTGGCGTTCGCCGGAGCAGTCGGCTTCGTCGAGGAACTGCCGCAAGGGTTGGATACAGAGTTGGAAGAAGGGGGGCGAGGATTGTCTGGCGGTCAGCGTCAGCGCCTGTCGGTTGCGCGTGCGTTTGTTCGACAACCAAGCATCGTGGTGCTGGATGAACCCACGGCTTTTCTGGACGCGCAGGCTGCGGTCGAATTAGAAACGCGTTTAGCCCAATGGGGCAAAACGCGCCTGCTGATCCTGGTGACACATCATCTTTCGGCGATCCGTCATGCCGATATGATCGTCATGATGGAGCACGGTCGTGTCATCGGGCAGGGCAAGCACGATGCGCTTCTCTCGACGCTCACGCCGTACCGATCGATGTGGAGCGACTATTCGAGATCGATCGAGAACAAAGCCGCCTGAGGAGGGCGGGTGCCGATTGGCAAGTGGACTGAGGCATGGCGGAAGCTGCACGGCGCTAAAGTGAACGACAGGGCGACAAAGCACCGCTAGCGGCGCTGCGTCACATCGAATGCCTGCTGGACGAAGTCCAGAAACACGCGAACGCGAGGCGACAGATGACGACGGCTCGCGAACACTGCATACAAATCGATGCGGTCGCAGTGATAGTCGGCCAGACATTCGACGAGTGAACCGCGGCGCAAATCGTCGTCGATATCCCATAGCGCCTTTAATGCGAGCCCCCGCCCCTGAAGTACCCAATCGTGAACGATCTCGCCGCTTCCCGTCGATAGCGTACCGCCAACCTGAATCTCGCTTGGGTGACCATCTCGCAGCAGGCGCCAGCGATCGAATATGCGTTGACCCCTCACCAGCCGTATGCAGTCGTGGCCACGTAGATCGGCGGGCACGAGAGGGGCGCCGTAACGCGCCAGATAATCGGGCGACGCCACCACTACCCGTCGGCTGGACAGCAGCTTCTTCGCGATCACACCGGTATCCGGTGGCAAGTCGATTCGCAATGCGACGTCCAGATTGTCGTCGATGACATCCAGTCCGACATCTGACAGTACGAGCCGCACCTCGACTTCCGGGTAATGATCGGAAAACGCCGCGATCAGCGGCGCGATTTGCTTCCGACCAATTTCCGAAGGCGCCCCCACGCATAACAACCCTCGCGGTGTCTGCGACTGAGCGCTCGCCTCGGCCTCCGCCTCGTCGACTGCCCGCAGAATGGCAAGCACCCTTTCATAAAACTGTGCACCTTCTACCGTCAATTCGAAGCGGCGCGACGTGCGCATGATCAGTCGAACACCCAGACGCTGTTCCAGCGCGGCAAGCCGCCGGCTCAATGCCGCAGGCGATGAATCGCGAGCGCGCGCTGCAGCGGAAAGGCTTCCGGCCTCCACCAGTTGCGCGAACACCCGCATATCGTTCACTTCATCGGCCATCGCAACGCCTCATCTTTCCGTTTGACGCAAAGATTCTATCCGGCTCGGCCCCTATCCAGTGCAAAAAATAGCTCAAATAATCTGCTTATGCCCTATCGGCAACCATTGGAAACCATCATGAAAGCACTGAGATTCGAACGGCATGGCGATCCGAGCGTACTCTTCATCGCAGAATTGCCCGCGCTGCGAGCCACGGCCCATACGGCAGTCGTGGAAATTCATGCGGCGTCAATCAACCCGAGCGACGTCAAGAATGTGGCGGGGCGCATGAGTCAGACAACGCTTCCGCGCACGCCCGGGCGTGACTATTCGGGCATTGTCATCGACGGCCCGACGCAATGGTTAGGCGCGGAAGTCTGGGGCTCCGGCGGCGATATCGGTTTCACGCGTGACGGCTCGCATGCGGAGCAATTGGCGGTGCCGATATCGAGTCTGCGCCGCAAGCCGCAGACGTTGTCGCATGAACAAGCCGCGTCTATCGGCGTGAATTTCGTCACCGCTTGGTGCGCGTTGGTCGAGGCGGCAAAACTAGGCAGTGACGATACGGTCGCTATCATCGGGCTGGGCGGCGTGGGCAACGCCGCTGCGCAGATCGCGCGTCGAGCCGGTGCGAAAGTCATCGGCGTTGCACGACACTCATGGCCGAATCCATATGTCGACGTTGTCGTGGACAGCACAAGGAACGACGCTGCGGCAAATCTGCAGGCACTGACGGGCGGCGGCGCATCGGTCGTTTTCGATACGGTAGGCGGATCGATGTTCGAAACCGCGCTGCAACTGCTTCGGGTGGGCGGTCGATTGATCGAAATATCTGCGTCGGATCGACGTCAGGTCAGTTTCGATCTCGCCGATTTCTACCATAACGAGAGCAGACTGATCGGTGTGGATACGTTGAAGCGCGATATGACGGCTGCTGCGGCCATTTTGGAAGCGCTGCGCCCCGGCTTTGACGATGGCAGCTACCTGCCGCCGGCAATTGCCCAACGTCTGCCGTTATCGGACGCAGCCAATGGGTACGAGAATGTATTTGCTGGAACAACCGGTCGCGTCGTACTGACGCCGTTAGCCGGTAACGTGGCGCTGCCAGTGGTAATTCAACCGTAACGTGTTCGCTCGTCGGCGGCAAAATGGGGACTGCGCCAATACGGCAACGCACGTATGTTATTCGCAGAGAATGTTCGCCTTTCATGGCGCCGTTTCGCATGGCCAGCCTTGGTGGCGCTTATTTATAAGAAAATGAGTGTCATCGAAAAGATCGTGTAGGTGATGAAATTGTCTGATCAACGCATCAACGAACATGCTGCGTTTCAAGGGTACGCACCCTTGTCCCCTCATCCGACCAATGCCACGACGACCACCCGGCCGGGGGGGGCCACCCGGCAAGTCGTGAATGAGCAGTTTAGTGGGTTGCCGCAGCGGCTAAAGGCCAGTGCCGGCACTCGGGCGCACGGCAAAGCAACGGCCAATGAGGCAGATGGGCGGGCCGCGGTCCTGGCGACGGGCGCGGACTTGTCGGTGGGTCGGTATGGTCCTCATCGAGGCATTTTCATCGGAGAGGTCCATGACCAGCGTGAAACAATGGAGGCATTCAACAATGCATTGCCGGCCTTGGCTGGAAAAGTCGATGTTATTTTCCTGGAGTATTACCCCAAGGGCGAGTCTCCGCATGGGAAGTCGGTCGAAAATATCGAGAAAGATCTCGAATCGTTTAACAAGACATTTGGTAAAGGCCCGCAGATAGCCCAGGAAGTACATCAGATGTGCACATTGGCATCGAAACACGGAATCGAAATTCGAGGCATTGAGGTACCTACTCCGAAAGGTTCCGAAAGAGGGCCTAAATACCTCATGTGGCGATTGAGCGCCGCATGCAATCAAGCTTTCCTCGATAACGCCAACCACTTTGCGAACGAGAAGGGACGTGAAAGTATCTCTTTTTGCATGTATGGTGGATTGGTGCACTGGGTCAAAGTCAAAACGCTGGCCCCGGAAGTCTCCGGGTATCGCGTGAGCCAGGGACGACTTGCGCCTATCTGAGCGGGCCTTATGCCTGTTCGGACAAGCGAGGTTTGCTTACTTTTTGCGGGAAATCCGTCGATGAGAATGCTGCGCTGAGATGCTCGCGCAGGCGTTGCGCCGCACCGGGCAAGTCGTTATCGAGAATGCACTCCATAATTTCAATGTGCTCACCGCACCATTCGCGAATCCGCCGACGATTTTGATAACTGCGGAACTCCATCAAGCGACGAAGTCGGTTTTGCTGCTGCATCGCTTGCTGCATGAACACGTTACCGCTGAACTCGGCCAGCATCTCGTGAAATTGCGCATCGGTTTCGAACAGTTCCTTTGGACCTGTATCATTATCGGTGAGATGCGAGCTCAGGAAAATATGCTCACGTCGACATTTTTCGAGTGCAGACCGGTCTGCCGAAAACGTCGGCAATAGTAGCGCGGCGGGCTCCATGGTCAACCGGAAGTCGTAACTGCTGCGTAGCGTGACATCGGTGTCCAACGATTGCAGGAAACGCCACCCATGACCGACGTTTCGCGCAATCAGTCCATCTTCCGACATTCGTGCAAGCGCGCGGGTCATCGTCACGCGATCCACTCCGTAGCGATGGGCGATATCCGTCTGCGTCAACGACGGCGGAATAGCCCCTGCTAGCCTGTCTTTGACCAGTTGGTTGTAAAGCGCTTCGTCGCCGCTCTCAGGCACGTCCAATTCGAGCCGACGCAATGCGTCGGTCGGCATCGCGACAAAAAATCCCTGATTACGACGTGCCTCGATTGCACCCAGTGAGGCAAGGTGTTGCAGCGCCGCACGGATCGGCGTCCGGGACACCTTCAGCGAATCGGCGAGTTGTTGCTCGCGTAAATGATAGCCAACGTCGAAGTGCGACTCGACCACGAGGTCGAGCACTTGTTTCGCTAGCGATTGTGTATTGCGTCCGCCGCGCGGGGCCATTGTTTTTTTCCTTCGGTTGAAGGGCAGAATTTATAACAATTCATACAATGCTGCACGACATTTTTGGGGGTGGCGATGCTGCACTATGCAGTATTCGTCAGAATTCCGTCACGACTTTCGAAGTCGTTTCGCTGCCTCCGTACCAGAGAAACCGCCGTACCGAAAGCCTGTGAGCGCCACGTTTCAACTTCGCCAGCGACGCGACGCCGCAAGCAATTCGCCTTGACCTCAACATTTTTTATTTGTATAAATTGACTCAATTAGCACAAACAGAGTCGATCATGTCATTCCAGTTACTGCTCAGCTACCTCGGTTCGGCCGCATTCTTCCACGGCGCGCTGATGACGCTCGCGCTTACCGTGCTGTCTTTGTTGTTTGGCATGATTGCCGGTCTCCTTGTGGCGCTGCTGCAAGGCGTCGATAACCGAATCGTCAGAACGGTCGTGTTTCTGTATTTATGGCTGTTTCGCGGCACGCCGGTACTGTTTCAAATTATTTTTGTCTACAACGTGTTGCCGTCGTTCGGGATCCGTTTCAGCGCATTTGTTTGTGCGGTACTCGCACTGTCGTTGAACGAAGGGGCATTCATGGCTGAAATATTTCGATCCGGGATTCACGCAGTGAAGCGCGGTCAGACTGTGGCTGGCATGGCGCTTGGCATGACCAAGGCGAAGATTTTTCGTCACATCGTATTGCCTCAGGCGTTGCGGGTGGTGTTGCCGCCGATCGGCAATCAGATGATCGGCATGCTCAAATTGAGCGCTCTGGTATCGGTCGTCGCTGTACAGGAGTTGTTGCTGGTCGCGGACCAAGCGGCCAGCGCCAATTTCCGATACGTCGAAGCCCTGACTGCGGCAGGTATCTATTACCTAGCCCTGACGACGCTATTCATGGCGCTGCAACGATGGATGGAGCGGTCATTGGACCCCAAACGGCGCGCGCAGATGAAGCGCCAAACGCTCACCGAGCGTCTGCTCGGCGCCTCGCATTCGGTCGTTCGTTAAAAGGGGCTCGATGATGTCATTTCCGCTTGCTGCCAAAGTCTCTTCGCTTCATGCCGATAAAACGGGCCTATCCAACTCGAAACACGTCATTGACGACGCCGGTGCCACGGCCAGCGGCCAGACCGCGAAAGCGGTCGGGAAGCCGGTGTTGCAGATTTCGCGCATCGACAAAAGATATGGTGAAACGCAGGTGCTGAAATCCTGCTCGATGGATGTTGCGGAAAAAGAGACCGTTGTGATCGTCGGACCCTCCGGGTCGGGGAAGTCGACGATGCTTCGCTGTATCAATCTTCTCGAACCGATCGACGCCGGTCATATTTTCTTCGAGGGACGCGATCTGACGCGACTCGGAACCGTGCATCACCTTGTACGCCAACAGATCGGCATGGTCTTTCAGAATTTCGAACTGTTCTCTCATCTTTCCGCTGTCGAGAACGTGATGCTTGCCCCGGTGACGGTATTGGGAATGAAGCGGCTGGATGCGCACGACTTCGCGCTCACACTGCTGGACAAGGTGCATCTGCGTGATCGCGCCGATCATTTTCCGGACGAACTGTCCGGCGGACAACAACAGCGGGTCGCTATTGCCCGCGCACTTGCCATGCGCCCCAAAGTCATGCTGTACGACGAGCCGACGTCCGCGCTCGATCCAGAAATGATCAGCGAGGTGTTGGAGGTGATGGCGGGGCTCAGTGCGGAAGGCATGACCAGCGTCGTCGTTACGCACGAAATGGGCTTCGCGCGGCGTGCAGCGGACAAGATCGTATTCATGGAAGCAGGCGAAGTTGTCATGACGTCGTCTCGTGACCAGTTTTTCAGTGGCGATGCACACGAACGTGCACGCCGCTTCCTTGCGCAAATTCTTCATTGATCGACAAGCTATCTCATGGAACACGTGGCACGCACTGAATTGCAACCGGACCTCGACCGCATGAAGCGGGACCTGGCCGTACTCGTGGGAATCAACACGGAAAATCCTCCTGGACGCGAGATCGAAGCGGCTCGGGAAGTAGAACGCCTTCTGAGGGCGGAAGGATTCGACCTTTCGCTAACCGAATATAAAGCCGGGCGTGCCAATGTCATGGCACGACTCGACAACGGTCCGGGGCCGACATTTGCGTTCAACACGCATCTTGACGTGGTGCCCGCTGGCGACGGTTGGGCAAGCGACCCGTTCGTGCTACGCGAAGCCGAAGGCAAGCTCTATGCGCGCGGGGCGTGTGACGCGAAGGGCCCGCTCGCGGCGATGCTCGAAGCCATGCGTATGCTCAAGGCAAATCGCCATGCATGGTCCGGCACGTTGATGGGCGTTTTCACTGCGGACGAAGAAGCGGCAAGCGAAGGCGCCAAGCACTATGCGGCCCATCAACCGCCGAAGATCGACTTTGTGGTGGTGGGCGAGCCGACGTCGAATACAACGTTTTCCGCGCACAAAGGCAGTTTACGTCCCGTGATTCGGGTGCATGGCGTCACTGCGCACTCCGGTACGCCGCATTTGGGCGACAACGCCATTTATCGGGCTGCGCAGTTGCTGCGTTTGATCGAGCAGCATCATAACGACGTCGTGAGATGCCGTTGTCACAGCTTGGTCGGAGCGGCAAGTCTAACTGTCACCCGTGCAAGCGGAGGACATGCCGACAATGTCGTGCCGGGGGCGTGCGACTTGCTGCTGGACCGGCGCATGGTGCCGGGCGAGCGCGACGAAGACGTCAAGCGGGAATTTGCAGACTTGCTCGCAAAAGCCGAAGCGGAGCTTGGGGTACGTGCGGAAATTGTTGAGTACCGCCCCACGACCGGCGGTTCCACCGAAACACCGGTCGAAGCCGACATCGTGCAAAGAAGCCTGGCCGCCTGTCGTGGACGCGGCGTGAGCGAGCCGGGGCCCTTCGGTTTTCAGGGAGGCGCCGACCTCGTTCATTTTCACAGTCTGGGCGCGCAAGGCGTCGTGATTGGTCCCGGAACGCTAGAAGTCGCACACAAACCGAACGAGTTCGTCCCCGTCGATGAATTTCTGAACGCGAGTCTCATTTATTGCGACATCGCGTTGGCCATGCTCACGCCGCAATGATGGTGCCCGCGCCGGTGACCCCTTTATCTGGAAGGCGATGTGAAAGTTAGTCTCCTGACCGCGCCGCTGCATTACGGCGACGGCTTGCAATTACATACGGCTTCTTCCGGCAGCGTGGGCCAATTGGATGCGCTATATCTGCTGATCGAAGACGAATCCGGCGTTCGCGCAGTCGGGGAAACGCGATTGAACATCGGCTATCTCAATGGCCTGGCTGCGGACGATGTCATTGCGCAGGCGATCGACATGATGACGGCCACGCGCTGGGCGCTTGGCGCACGTACATTGCTTGAGGAATTCGACAACCATTTCTTTCTCTACTGCGCGCCGGTGCGCATGCTTGTCGATATGGCGCTCCACGACCTGAACGCTCGTCTGACCGGCTTAAGCGTGGCGGCGTTCATCGATCGCCGCCTGCCGAATGCCGATGTCGCAAAAAGTCTGCCTTTCCCGTTGACGTCGGCCACGAATCAGACCCTGTTCTGGTCGACGGATGCGGCGATGCTTGAACGCGCGCAGGCATACGTCGCACGTGGCTACGATCAATTGAAGCTGCGGATAGGTATCGGCGAATTCGACGATGACTTGCGCCGGCTCGACCTGTTGCGCGCCCACTTCGGGGACACCGTAAAGCTGTCTGCCGATGCGAATGGGCAGTGGTCCTACGCCGATGCCCCGTATCGGCTTGAGGCGCTCGAGAGGCGAGGGTTAGCGTATATCGAGCAACCCGTACCCGCGGGTGACTGGGCAGCGCTGGCGAAACTGGCTGCGGGTTCGCCATTGACCATCATGTTGGATGAAAGTCTGCAGTCGTCGGCGGATGTCACGCATCTGTGTCATCTGGCGGATCTGCCGCTTGCTGCCCATCTCAAGTTGGTGAAGTTGGGCGGCCTGGCCGCGACGTGCCGACTCGCGCGCGAATTGCAGGCGGCCAGCGTCCCATTGATGATCGGCCAAATGAATGAAGGCGCGGTTTCTACCGCCGCCGCGTTGCATGCCTGTGCAGCGTTGGCACCGCAGTGGTCGGAGCTTTACGGCGCAGATGGGCTGGTCGACGACCCCGCCATCGGGTTGGTCTATGCGGGCGGGGCGGTACAAGTGGCGAGCCCATTGGGACTGGGCGTCGAGATATCGACGGCCAACCAGGCGCAGCTGATGCCGGTGACCGACAGTGTCATTTGCGTTCCCTCTCATCGTAGCAAGGAGTCTTTCAATGCTTGAAAATCAAACGAACGCCCAAGGCCCTGTGCAGGGCGCTGAATCGGCGTTCACACCAGAAGAATATGCATCGCGCGTTGCGTTGGCGCGCGCCGGACTGGCGCGCGCCGGGATCGACGCGATGATCGTCACCGGCCCCGAAAATATTTTCTACCTGACCGGACAACAAACGCCTGGCTACTACACTTTCCAGGCGCTGGTGCTTCCGGTGGACGGCGAGCCGCAATTTGTCGTGCGCCAGCTCGAGTACTTCAACTTCATTGCGAACACGTTTATTCCGAATGCGCGGGTGTACAGCGATGGTGAGAACCCCATCGACGTGCTCGTTCAGGTGATCGATAGAGCGGGATTAAGTGGCAAGCGTATTGGTATCGACAAACGCGGCTGGTTTTTGCCGATAGCCGTGTACGAGACGCTGCAGCAAAAGCTCGGGGCCATTGCAGATGCAGCGGGCGTTGTCGAAAGGCTGCGTGCGGTGAAATCTGCGGCCGAGATCGAAAAGATCGCGACGGCGGCACGTTATGTGGATGCGGGTATGCGCGCCGGACTTGCTGCCGTCAGGGTAGGGGCGACAGAGAACACGCTCGTAGCGGCAATGATGGCCGAATCGATTGCGGCAGGTTCCGAATACGTCGGCATGGAGCCGTTAGTCTCTGCGGGCTCCCGCACTGGCATTCCACATGGAACATGGCGTCGCAAGGCGCTGCAGCCGGACGCGCCCGCCTTTCTGGAAATGGCGGCGTGCCACGATCGTTACCACGCCGCGCTGATGCGTTCCGCGTGGATAGGGGCTGTGCCGCAAGTAGCGCTGGACATGGAAAAGGTTTGCCAAGAAGCGCTTCAAGCGGCATTGGACGCGATCAAACCAGGTGAACCTTGCTCTGCGCCGCACGATGCCTGTCAGCGTGTGATCGACAAAGCGGGCTATACGGAGAATTTCAAGAAACGGACTGGCTATTCCGTTGGCATTTCATTTGCGCCCGACTGGGGCGAGGGTGCGATCCTGAGCCTTTATTCGAACGTGGACACGCCGCTGCAGGCGGGGATGACGTTTCACATTCCACCAGCGTTGCGGATTTATGGCGAATTCACCGTGGGCGTGAGCGAAACCGTTGTCGTGACCGAGAGCGGGTGCCGCACGCTTGGCTCGATCGAGCGCCCATTGCTGCGCGTGGCCGCTTAATCACGAACGGAAAGAAGAATATGTCTGTCGCAATGTTGTCGGCGCGTATGTCGCGTGCCAATCCCTCCCCCACTGCGGTCATTTCCGACAAGGTCCGCGCGCTGGGCGCGCAAGGAAAATCGGTCATCAATCTAGGCGAAGGTGAGCTCTATTTTGATACGCCGTCACATATCAAGCAGGCGGGCATCGCCGCGATCGAAAGAGGCGACACGAAATATACTGCGGTGCAGGGGACCACATCGTTGATCGATGCGATACGCCGTAAATTCGAGCGCGATAATCACTTACGATATGAGCGCAATCAGATCATTGCCGGGTGCGGCGCGAAACAGTTGATTTTCAACGCATTCCTCGCGACGATCGATGCCGACGATGAGGTATTGATCTGCGCGCCTTATTGGGTCTCGTATCCCGACATGGTGGGCTTGGCAGGCGGTCACGCATGTGTCATCGACACGTGTGCCGAGCAGGGATGGAAACTGCAAGCCGACGCGTTGCGTGCGGCCATCGGCCCTCGCACGCGCTGGCTCGTATTGAACTCGCCGAACAATCCCACGGGTGCTGTTTATAGTCGCGAAGAAATCCGCGCTCTGACCGATGTACTGCTCGATTTCCCGAATGTCCTGATCATGGCGGACGATATCTATGAACTGATCCGCTACGACGACGCATTTTTCACTCCGGCACAGGTTGAGCCGCGTCTTTACGAGCGGGTATTGACGATCAACGGTGTGTCGAAGAGCTATTCGATGACCGGATGGCGACTCGGTTTTGCCGCGGGCCCATCGTGGCTTATCGCGGCGATGCAGGTGTTGCAGTCGCAGAGTACGTCGAACCCAAGCTCGATATCGCAAGCTGCGACGATTGCTGCGCTCGACGGAGACACCGCATTTCTTGATGCCTGGCGTACCGAGCTATACGCAGCGCGTGGGCGCGTTTTGTCTGCTATCGAGGAATCGCCCGGTCTCTCCTGCGCAATGTCGGACGGTGCGTTCTACGCGTTTGTCGATTGCCGTGGCGCGTTCGGTGCACGCAAACCGGACGGGACACGCATCTTATCGGATTTCGATTTCGCGGAATACTTGCTCGAGTCTGTGCATGTCGGCGTGGTGCACGGTACGGCGTTTGGCGCGCCCGGTTATATACGAATCGCTTATGCAGTGGCGCCAGCGATTCTGGAGGAGGCGTGTCAGCGATTGGTCCTTGCCTGTCAACGACTCGAATTGGCGACAGACGCCGCGGCGGTTTAGTCTCAGCCCAGCCACCGGCGCAGGTTCACGCCGGTACGAACCAAACCTCCTATTTCAAGCGCATGACCATGGCGTTGACCTGGCACATTGTTGAAGATCGAAGCCCCCTACCGTCGCGATACAGCGTCGCTGCAGCGTTGTTGATGACGGCGCTGTACGACGCGCATGCACCCGTTTCGACGCGCATCGGGTTTGCCCATCTTCCTTACCGATTCGATACCGATCGCTATCCGGACGGTTGCCAGCATGTGGCGGCGCACGGCGGCTTGCTGCCGTCGGGCATGGTGCACTTCGAACGGTTGACGGGAAGCACTGCGCCACAAGCGATTGAACTGAAGTCATTGTTGACGGCGGGGAACGCGCCGGCGCAATGGCCGCTGATCGGACAATACTTGACCGGCTGGCGACCCGCAGCGGGTGCAGGCACGCAGGGGGATGTTGTCACCGGTGTCGCTAGCGAAGCGACCGATGTCGCTACCGATATCGTGATACCGATTCACCCGGGCGTGACCTTGCCTGTCGTCGATGCGGACGCTTTAGCGGCGCTATGTGCTCAAAACGGGATTCCGTATCGTCTCTATCGCACGTATGGTGTTTCTCGCGCCGACGTTTCTGAAAGTTTGCCGCACACCCTGCCCATCGTGAACGATGCAGCAGCCGGTATTTGGCTGTGTCGCGAAGATGACGGTTGGCAGTCGGCCTATATGTCGGATGCCTTCGGACGGTGGACGAGTGCGCCGCATCTTGTCGACGGAACCGATCGCGTTGGCGCTCGCGACGGGCCGCCCCGCCATGGCGTCAATTGCGTCAATCGCGCTGCCGATGTGGACACGCTGGCGCTTACCCGCAGCATACACATTGCGCTCATAGGGACGGACACCGTGCAGCGAGAGCAGTATCCTGCGACGATGGCTGCGCTCGCGGACGCGGCTGATGCATTGCATTTGACATTACGCGTCGATTGCATCGATCCCACCGTATTGATGTCGCACGAGTGGACGGTGGACCGCCGTTTGCATGGGTATCACGGCGTCTTGTTGCCCGGCGGGGCGGACATGCGTCGTGTGCCCGGTATGATCGCCGCCTGCAAGACGGCTTGGCGTGACGATGTGCCGACGTTGGGACTATGTTTGGGCATGCAGGCGATGGTGACCGAAGCCGTGCAGCGGCGCATCGGAACCAAAGACGCGACGCTTCCGGAGTTTGACGCGAAAACATCTTTGCCGAGCTTCGTTCCGATCGAGCGCTACCGGCGTGAGACGCAATCGACAGACGACGCAAAAACCAAAGCGAAGGCGAAAGCCGAATCGAAAACCCTATCGGTCAGCCGGCACGGAGCGAGTACACAAGCGCATTCCGTTGCGGGGCCGACGGACTTCCATCGGCTCGGTGTCCACGCGCTTCGCGTGAAGAAAGCGAAGCGCGCCTTTGCGTGGATGCGTCATTCCAGTGCCATTCACTGTAACCACCGTTATATGATGAATCCTGTCGTAGCGAGAAAAGTCCTGGATGCCGGGCTGGATTTCGCCGCTTGGGGCGATTCGCAACCGGATACGGACGGACCGCCGGCGTCTGGTGCAACGCGATCGGCGAGACTGCCGACAAAGCGGATCATCGACGTTATCGTTGCCGATTCACGTCGTTTTTATGTCGGATACCAGGGTCACCCGGAGCTGATGTCGCGTCCCGACGCGCCGCATCCTGCATTGCTCGCCTTTTTGCGCGCCGCGGTCAAGCCTGCGGCGCGTGGACGGCCCGCGCGCCCTGGGAAGCGTCGGTCTATGACGCGCAGATCGCCTCTGCAAAAAGCGACGCGTCGACGTTGCCGCCCGATGCTACGATGACCACCGACTTGCCTGCGAAGATCTGTTGTGTATCGCTGATCAGCGCAGCCAGGCCGACCGCGCCTCCGGGCTCAAGAACGACTCTGAACGCGTCGAACGCGAAACGCATGGCTGCGTTCACTGCCGCATCGTCGGCAGTCAAGACTCCAGCCAAACGATCCCGGTTGATTGAAAAGGGCAACTCGGCAGGAATTGGCGCCAGGAGCGCGTCACAAATGGAGTGGCGCCCGTTCGGATTCGATTCTCGCTGACCCGATGCCAGAGAACGGAAGGTGTCATCGAACTCGGCCGGTTCCGCAGCCCAGACCGTTGCTTGAGACCCTGCTGCGTCAACTGCCAGACAAGTGCCTGCGGCCAAGCCGCCGCCGCCGCAGGAAACAATGATCGCGTCGACGTTCCGGGCGCCGAGCGTCTCCATTGCCTCGAACGCTGCGGTGCCTTGGCCCGCGATCACATGAGGATGGTCACCGGGTGGCACGATCGTAAATCTTCCTTCGCGTGCCAATGTTTCCGCTACCTGTTCACGGCTTTCGCGTTCACGATCGTAGGTCACAATGCGAGCGCCGTTCTCGCGCGCTTTCTGCATCTTATTCGCCGGCGCATTCGACGGCATGACGACCGTCACCGGGATGCCCAACATTTTTCCCACCGCTGAAACGGCTTGCCCGTGGTTGCCGGTGGAATAGGCGACCACGCCATCGGGGCAAATCGAGCGGTCAAGGCGAGACAGGCAGTTGTATGCCCCGCGGAACTTGAAGGCACCGGTGTGCTGCAGGTTTTCGAGTTTCACGAAAACGCGCGCGCCCGTGAGCTTGTCGAGCGCGTCCGAGCGCACGAGCGGGGTATTGACGACGATACCGCGGAGATGCCGGGCGGCATCGAGCACGTCTGCCGGCGTAGGAACGTTAAGGGCAATCATAGAGTACCGGTTGATGCGGGGAAATTGAAATCTTTTTAAACGGTCAGCGCCTGCAACCTCATTTGAAGATCGAGACCGTCGCAGGGAGCTTCCATTTTTCGATCAATTTTGCATAGGTGCCGTCTTTTACGACTTCATCGAGCGCTGTCTTTACAGCGTTTGCCATGGCGACGTTACCCTTTTGTACTGCGATCCCAATGGACGTCGTTTGCTCGAACGCTTGGCCTACCGTTTGGAACGTGTCGGGAACGCTTTGTAGCAACTGCACCGCACCAGGAGTCGAGTCATACATGACGTCGGCACGGCCTTGACGCAAGTTCATTGCCGTATCTTGCGCGGTAGGCAGCGTTTGCACGGTGGGCGCAGTCAGCTTGGCGGCTTGGCAATGCTGAACGTCTTCACGTGCGTAATTTTCCTCGATACCGCCCAGCGTCACGGCAAGCGTTTTGCCGCAGATGGAGTTGTCGCGCCCTGTGATCTTTTCTGGATTGCCCTTGCGGACAATGACGCTGTCGCCTAAGCGAAGGTAGGGCACGAAGTCCACCTGCTGCGCGCGGATCGGTGTGACGTACATGCCGGAATTGATGATGTCGAGGCGCCCGCCTTGCAGCGCAGGAATCAATCCATTGAAATTCATCTGCTGTGGAGCAGCGCTCAATTTCAGCTTCGCAGCGATGGCGTTGATCAGATCGATGTCGAAACCGGTCAGCGTACCGTCCTTGACGAATTCAAACGGTGCAAAGGTCGAGGCGGTGCCATAAGTCAACTTGCCGCTGTCGATCGTTTTCGTCGCCGCGGCGTTAGCCGTCAATGGCATGGCGGCAGACAAAATGCTCGCTGCGCAAAGGATGGGCGCGATGCGGCGGGCGAAGCGTTGACATTCGCGAAGCGTAGAGCGGGCAGTCATGACTGAATTCCTGTGTGATGGGACAATTTGTATCGATTTATACAAACGACAAATTGTACCGTCAAGCACAAATAAAACAGCAGAGCGCCGAGGACGTGCGCTCGCCGCATCACGAACTGGCCTAACGCGTTGCTGCTGCATCCCTCGTTGGCGACAGGCATTTCGGGCCGACGCCAAACGTGCGTTATGCAATATTGTTTTTATTGTGACCAATAAATCACTGATGGTAAGATGCGGTTTTCGGCCTCTTTATCATGACCTTCCACATTCCATTTCTATGTGCAGCGCACTATACGTTTGGGCGTGAGTGGGTGGATGCGCTCAATCAGGCATTCACCGCAATCGATTCGCGTGCATGCGTCGTATCGCTCGATTCGATGGGCGAGGCCGCACGACAGCGCTGCAAAGTAGCGATCGTCGCCAATCCGGATCCGGCTGATCTGGCGCGCTTACCCGCCTTGTCATGGGTACATAGTGTGTGGGCGGGGGTGGAACGGCTGGTCGCTGAAGTTGCGGACACCGACATCGGCATTGTTCGACTTGTCGATCCGCAGCTTGCCGACACCATGGCGGAAGCTGTGTTGGCGTGGGCGTTGTACTTACATCGGGATATGCCTTACTACGCGTCTCAGCAACGGGACAAGCAATGGGCACCGCTTGACTACCTTCCTGCATCTCAGAAAAAGGTCGGGGTGTTGGGATTGGGCGAATTGGGCATGTCGGCAGCGACGCGACTGCGGCAGGCGGGCTTCATCGTGCGCGGTTGGAGCCGCAACGTAAAGGAGGCACCGCCGGGAATCGGTTGTCTAAGCGGGGAGGCAGGTCTGCTTACGCTCCTCCGTGAAAGCGACATTGTCGTGTGTCTGCTGCCGTTGACCGAGCAGACGCGTGGCCTGCTCAACGCCGCGCGCTTGTCGACGATGCGGGCGGATGCGTATTTGATCAATTTCGCCCGCGGTCCCATTATTGATGACTCGGCATTACACGATGTACTAGATCGCGCTGCGCTCAAACATGCCGTGCTGGACGTCTTCGATCGAGAGCCGCTCGACGACACCGCGTGGCAGTGGACGCATCCTCGCGTGACGGTCCTGCCGCACATCTCCGCACCCACCGATCGACGCTCGGCCTCGGCCATCGTTGCCCGAAACATTCACGCATATCTGACCGACGGTGCCATCCCGCCGTGTGTCAGCCGCGTATCCGGTTACTGAAAAAAAGGCTGAAATGACGCGAACGGCATTCCACATCGCTTATCACGTACGCAGTTTGTCCAACGCCCGCGCATTCTATGGCGAGACACTTGGATGCAAAGAAGGCCGCTCTACCGATACCTGGGTCGACTTCGACTTTTTCGGCCATCAAATCTCGCTCCATTTGGGTGAGCCATTTGCCGTCACGAACACGGGACGGGTGGGCGACCACATGGTCCCGATGCCGCATATCGGCTTGGTTATGCAGCTTGACGATTGGCAAATTCTCGCGTCTCGTCTTGAGGCGAGCCGGATAGATTTCGTCATCAAGCCGACGATTCGCTTCAAAGGCGAGCCCGGCGAGCAGGCAACGATGTTCTTCCGCGATTTATGCGGCAATCCGATCGAGATCAAAGGTTTCTCAGATTGGGATAAGGTGTTTGCGAGTTGACGAGACAGTGGTCTTGGTTGTGGTTTCGTCTTTCACCGAGGGCTCCCCGTTTGGCCGGTCGTTTTTTTTCACCGTCCCGGAATGCTCGTGACGAAAAATAGATCACGTTACGGGGGCCGTTTTTACCTTTGCCATTTGATAGACGTTCACATATGCGCCATTCCGAAACGCATAGGCGACTGATTCCCCTCTGTCGTGAAGCCGTGTTTCTCTGATCCGTTGGTGCAGGATTATTGCAACGCGTTTAGCTAGATACCGTCTACTGGAAGCGGCGATCGTAGGGTGACGAAGTGCTCATCCTCCGCAATGGTAGTAAAGCCTAATCGCCGATAAAAACGCATCGCCTGCGCATTGCGCGTGAAACAGCAGAGGGTCATTTTCTTGCCCATGCTGCGAGCGCTCAATAGGAGCGTTTCCATAGCCTGTTTTCCGAATCCCTTATTTTGATAGGCCGGTTGCAGGAGCAGAAGTGAGAGGTGAATGGAGTCGGTTTCTTGCTTCATCGCCACATAGCCGATCGACGTCGGCCCCAGCGTGATCGACAAGAGTTCTTGCTTGAGGTAGGACGTATCGAATCGATTTTGCTGGAAATGCTCGTCCCATCCGAACGTCTGATCGATCAACTCACGCAGCGAAATCTTATAAAGGTCGAAAAGCACATGGCGGTCGAGTGCGTCTTTTCCGATGGGAAGCAGGGCGAGCGCCTCTTTCTCACGCTCGATGACGCCTGCTTCCACCGAATAAGACATGAAATGTCGTTCATCGGTGGAACGATCGATACGAAACCCGTGCCTTGCATACAGTGCTGTGGCGGCGGTGTTCACGCGAAGTACCCGCAACCGGATCGGCTTTGCGCATGAATGGGCACGGTTGACGAGGCGATGCAAAAGGAACGTCCCGATGCCCCGGTTTCGATGACTTGAAAGCACATAAAATTTCTCGAGCATCAATGCATCGGCTTGTTCGTCCAGCGCCATGTACCCGATGTCCCGGTCGTCAGCCTGAATGATCTGACAGATCTCCGGCCGAAACTGGCTTCGAGGCTCCGGGACCCAGCAACCCCAGGTACGCTCGGCATACTGCCGCATGCAGGATTCCTGGACCGCACTGAGGAAATCCCAGTCGGTTTCTGTAGCAGTTCGGAGAGTGATGTTGGCCATCGTCAGCTTCCCTTATTTAAACGCAGCTTCGACACCCTCGTCGTATTTGTGACGAGGGCTACCGCGTTTCAATGACCCGGTGATTCGGTCGCCACTTGCTTAGATACGGCGCAGCAAATAATAGCCGAAACCGAGGGTCGCTCTGCCCCACTCCAGATACGCGCTGTGCCAGCGCTGCATGCGCGCAGCGAATTGCTCTGCGTCCGCGTCATCAGGATGCGTTGCCACATAATGCATCATTGCGTTGCAATATTCGCCTTCGTATTGGTCCCATTCGTCGTCGCTGCTGGTCGCGGTGCGCAAGAGGGCGTAGCCGCGGTCCCGGGCGCGGCATGCATTGTCGGCGTGAGACGAAAATTCGTCTTCACTGCCTCCGAGCACGTCCAGATAGGCGGCGGGAGGCGGTTGCTTCCAATAGCCATCGGCAATCAATAGCCGGCCTCCGGGCTTGAGCCACTCGAAGCTTACGCGCAGGCATTCATCGAACGAGCCGAACGCGTGTGTCGATCCAACGCAAATGATCGCGGCGTAACCGTGAGCGGGGCGACGATGATCAAGCAACGGGCAGTTCAACAAGCTGAATCGGCCGTCATTCGACGGGTCACTGGCAAGGGTCCGGTGTGCGTCGTCGATAAAATTGGGGTTGATGTCGACGCCGACGCCGTTCGCCCGCGACAACTTCAATACATCGCGTAACAAGGCCGCCCTTCCGCAGCCGGCATCAAGCACGACGTCCGTCTCGCAAAGCTCATTTGTCAGGTTTTGCAGAAGAGTCAATGCCTTGCTCTCTGAGAGTGGGCTCAGGTAGCGATGGTTATGGTGCGCGATCGTGGTGAAACGATGAGGATCGTGAGTGGTAGAGGTCATGATTCCATTGCAGAGAGAAATAGAAAGAGGCTGCTTTAGATGCGACTACGCGTTGGACTTTCATACACGGATCCTCTTCACGATCAGCGCTGCAATGGATAACGGATTTTTACTAAGCTTCGATCGACGCCTTCTCTTCCCATCGCCTGAGATCCAACAGCATCGGCGTACTCGATCCACGAGGTTCGCGCCGATGGTCACGTACGAATCCTAGCGCTTGGTAAAAGCCGACGGCGTTGGGCGATGCATTGACTTTCATGAGGGCATCCTCCGTCTTCGTTAACGATCGACGAACGGCTTCGGTCACGAGCGCCTTGCCTAAGCCGCTGCGTTGAGACGTTGGCTCGACAAACAAACAGCAAAGATTCCAGAAATGCTTGACGAGCGCTATGCCGACGAGGCGCCCATGGACCGTGCATTGCAAAAACACACAGGCATTGGGGTTGTCCATCGCCCACTGCAGGCACGTCGAGACATTCAGGAAGACATCGCGCATCTCTTCTTTGTCGATTGGGACACTGGTTCTGATCGCGTTTTCCGCCAGCCGTGTCAGCGCCGCCAGGTCCGATCCCCACGCCTCGTCTATGTGGATCGACGTCGTGTTGGCGAACTGGCGGTCGCCCTCGCGCTGCACACACGCGGTGTTGTCTATTGGCGACGCAAAACCAGGCGCATTGTTTCGTCGATGTTTCGAATCCATCTGAATCTCCTTGAAAGGGGACGGATGGACACAAAACAAAGGCCTCATCCGTTTCCGGCGAGGCCTTTGTGATCGAATGCGATGCATTCCGCTAACCCACAAACGCCCACGGTGTCCTGCGCATTGGCATGGACACGAGACGAATCATCGTGGTGAGGGCGAGTGGGCGCGTTTGCATGGAAACAGTTTTGCTCATATGCGACACATCTGTCAACGGGAAAAATTTTCGGTGCAGCCGATCAGTCAGCCTCGTCGACCATTCGACAACGGCGGCGGGATCGCAGACAATCGATGGCGTTCTCGGTCGTGCGTTGGCCACCCGCCCGCGCGGTCGACCAACCCATTGGCATTCACTTTCACGACGAATATGACAACAGAAGCGTATGGTTGGAATGAGTCGGCATCGGCATGGATCGCCTCGCAGGGGGAGAACGGCGACTTCGGTCGACAATGGGTGCTGGACGGGCCGATGAGAGCGTTGATTTCGAATAGAGGCTTTCGGAACGCGTTGGATGTCGGTTGTGGGGAAGGGCGATTCTGTCGAATCATGAAGGCGGAAGGCATTGAAACGGTCGGCATCGACCCCTGCGCGGCGTTGATCGAGCACGCGAGGGCGCGCGACGATAGCGGCGAGTATCGGCTCGACACCGCTGGAGACTGCCCGCTGGACAACGGACGGTTTGATTTGGCGGTTTGCTACTTGTCTCTGATCGATATCCCGGATTTGCCGACGGCTATCGATAACATCGTACGCATGCTGAGGCCGGGTGGGTCGTTGCTGGTCGCGAATTTGACGAGTTTTAATTCGGCCGCTTTGCCACACGGCTGGGTATCGGATGATGCCGGGAAGATGCGTTTCGATCTCGATCATTACGCTGAGGAGCGAGCGATTCAATGCGAATGGCAAGGCATATGCATCGTAAATTACCACCGCCCTTTGTCCACATACATGGGCCTTTTCCTCGGCAGCGGGCTGACGCTCAAACATTTTTCCGAACCTATGCCGTCGGGGGGGGACTCGGCGAAAGCAGAGCGATATCGACGCGCTCCCTGGTTTCATATCATGGAGTGGCAGAAGGCATCGTGCCCATAGAACTTTTTTCTATGAACGCCCGGCGTCCCGTCATGGACCTGATCCATAACGATCCGGTATGGCTCATAGGTAATTTGGTATTTGACGCGCGGTCGGAAGCTGGCGATGCTGTCGCCTGAGCCGTATTGACGAGATTTTTCATGAGCAAGTGCCCTGACCTTCCCCTCCTGCGAGGATCCCTTTGATGGCGAAGAATGGATTCGACGCCGTCGTGGTGGGCGGTGGACTGGTGGGAATGGCCATCGCCTGCGGCTTGGTCCGGGAAGGACTGAGCGTGGCGGTCTGTGACGGCGATGATGCGGCATGGCGCGCCTCGCGCGGCAATTTCGGGCTCGTCTGGGTGCAGGGAAAAGGGGGGCGGTGCCTTCCTTACGCGCAGTGGTCGTTGAATTCGTCGGAACGATGGCAGTCCTTTGCCGCGCAACTGCTTAAAGAAACAGGCATCGATGTAGGTTTCGAGCGCCCTGGCGGTGTGGAATTATGTGAGACGCCGGCGCAGTTGCATGAAGCCGAGGCGGTACTGGCATCGCTTCGTGAACAAGACGCGGGCCTGGATTACCAGGTGTGGGAGCCCGCAGCGCTACAACGTCATATTCCTGCGGCCTCGCCGCTGCTTGCGGGGGGGTTGTATTCGCGTCACGATGGGCACGCGAATCCACTGTTCACGCTGCGTGCGCTGCATGCGGCGTTTCAGTTGCACGGCGGTGTCTATCTGCCGCATCATCCTGTTCGTGAAGTGCGACCGGTGGCGGGGCGTTTCGCGATCGAGACAGCGCAACAAACATTGGACGCGGGTCGCGTGGTGTTGGCCGCTGGATTGGGCAACACGACGTTAGCGCCGATGGTCGGCTTGCAGGCACCCATTTCACCGCTGCGCGGTCAGATCATGGTGACGGAAAAACTCGCGCCGTTTCTCGCTTATCCGACCCTGGTCGTGCGTCAGACGCGGGAAGGGTCGGTGATGATGGGCGATTCGGCGGAACCCGTCGGGTTTGACGATGGCATCTCCTCGCCGGTGATGGCGGACATCGCGCGCCGTGCCCAAACCGCTTTTCCGATGTTGGCGCATGCGCGAGTAGTACGAAGTTGGGCCGCACTGCGGATCATGACGCCGGACGGTTTGCCGGTCTACCAGGCGTCAACCGAATACCCGGGCGCTTTCATTGCGATCTGTCATAGCGGCGTGACGCTGGCTGCGGCCCATACCGATATCATCGCACCGTGGATCGCCGGACAACCCGCGCCGGCGTCGCTGGATGTGTTCTCTGCGCGACGTTTCGACAATCGCGTGGCCGCACCGCTTCGAGCAGGTTCGAGCGACATGGTCTCGGCGAACACGTCGGCGAAGGTCCAATCGAATATCGATCAGCAAGGAGAGACGAGCGATGTTTGAATTTCTCCCGCTCGCAACGGAAGAACGTGTACAGATCGATATCGATGGGGCATCGCACGACGTTCCCGCGCACATGAATGTGGCCGCGGCGATGTTGTCCGTTGGCATTGACGTGTCGCGCACCACGCCCGTCAGCGATTCGCCGCGTGGACCTTTTTGCATGATGGGCGTCTGTTTCGAATGCCTGGTCGAGATCGACGGCGTGCCCAATCAACAAGGCTGTTGCGTACAGGTACGCGACGGCATGCATATCCGAGCAATGCGCAACCGCCCTGTGTGGAATGCATTACGCAAGGATGCAAAGTAGATGGCGGCGGATGCGATGACACACTTGGCCGCACAGCGAGACCAACAGGTGGACCGACACGGAGATCAACGCGTGGACCCGCAGCGGGATGAAAGCAGCGATGAGCGCGCAGACAAACGCATGGATAAGCGCGGCGAACCGGGCGACGATGCACGCAGGAATGCAAACGGCGCCGACGTCGTTCGTTGCGATTTGCTGATCGTCGGCAGCGGCCCGGCCGGGATGGCCGCAGCGATCCAGGCTCGGCGCGACGGCATGTCGGTCATCGTCGCAGACGAGGGTGTCGGTCCTGGTGGTCAGATCTATCGCCAGGCAAGTGCATCGCCGCTGATGTCCGCGAATGCGCTAGGCTCTGATTATGCCGAAGGCGTCGATCGCATCGCTGCGTTCAGGCAATGCGGCGCACGATACTGGCCGCAGACATTGGTCTGGCAGATCGAAGCGATGTCGAACACGCATGCCGATCCCGCATCCGACAGCGACCCGAATCGCGCAATGCGCGTGCAAGCGATGCTGACACGACGCCGCCCGGCATGGTCGGGCGATACCCAAGTGCGCCATGCCGATCATCAACCGTCGACGCCCCCCGCCGCAACGTACCGTGTGCAGACCGCCGCGATACTGCTGGCCAGCGGCGCGCAGGAGCGGCCCTGGCCAATACGGGGGTGGACCTTGCCTGGCGTGATGACCGTTGGCGCTGCGCAGACGTTGATGAAAGGGTCGGGTCTGGTGCCGAGCGCGGACGTGGTTCTTGCCGGGAGTGGTCCGTTGCTATGGCTCTACGCATCGCAGTTGTTAAGTGCCGGTCGTCGCATCCAGGCGATCGTCGATACGACGCCCACGGGCCAGTACCGACGCGCAGCGCCTCATGTGCCGAGAGCGTTGCGGGCAACGAGCTATCTGCTGAAAGGGATGCGAATGATGCGTGCTGTGCGCCGGGCCGGTGTGCCGGTTTATCGACACGCGCACGATATCGAGGTGATCGGCGCTGTGAAAGCGCAAGGGTTGCGATTCCATTCGGCGGGCCAACAAGTGACGCTTGAATCGACGCAGGTACTGCTGCATCAGGGCGTCATTCCCGGCACGAATCTGAGCCGGTCCGCTGGCTGTGCGCATCGATGGCGCGCGGCCCACGCATGCTGGGAACCTGAAACGGATGAATGGGGGCGCAGTACCGTCGCTGGCATCTGGATTGCCGGAGACGGTGCGGGAATCGGGGGCGCCGCATTGGCAATGCATGG
>CAWUJR010000010.1:0-25169 GCA_963922375.1 uncultured Robbsia sp. | reverse complement strand
AACGTGGCCAGAATAAGCGAACACGCGCATCGCATTGTCGGCGCTGCCGCGTTTGTCGACCTACCGGCATTGGAAGCCGCCGCGCGGGCGCTCGAGACAGCCGCGCGGTCGCAGCAGGCAGCCTCGAACGCTTGTTCCACGGCGCAGCGCACGGTCATCATCCGTGCCATCGAACGACTCGAGTCGGCGTTCGCGCGATCGAAGGGCCCGCGTTAATATTGTCGGCGGTACTCGCACAAGCATGCCATATGCTCCGAAACTGGAATCCCAACATGCCCGATCTTCTCCATGCCATTTACCTTCTTGCTATTGTCGCGGAAGCCGTTTCAGGGGCACTCTCTGCCGGGCAGCGCCAAATGGATTGGTTCGGTGTATGCTTCGTGGCGAGCGTCACCGCCTTGGGCGGCGGCTCTGTGCGGGACCTGCTGCTCGGGCACCATCCATTGTCCTGGGTAGCGCACCCCGAATACCTTTGGTATACAGTTGCCGCCGCGCTGCTGACGATGCTCGGCGCGCGGTTTGTGCATCATCTGCGACGATTGTTCTTGCTGGTCGACGCCCTTGGCTTGGTGGCGTTTTCGATCATCGGTTGTAGGGTCGCCCAGACGGCCGGTCACCCCCCGACCATTATCGTGGTGTCCGGCATACTGACCGGTGTGTGCGGCGGCATAGGGCGGGACATTTTTTGTCGGGACATACCGCTCGTGTTCCGTCGCGAGTTGTATGCCACTGTCGCCGGTCTTGTCGGCATTGCCTACATACTTTTAGAAACCTCGCAGCTGCCCCATGACTTGGTTGTCATACTCTGCCTTGTCGGCGGATTTTGCCTGCGAGTCGCGGCCATTCGTTTCGACTGGCGCGTGCCGAGTTTCCTCTATCGCGACGACGCGGCTCACGACGGGCGCTGATGTAACGTCCCATGCGCCAGGCCTTGGCGCGGTACGATAGTGGTGCGGTGCCTCTCTCGCCGATTGGGCGGATGCGTCCACTTCCTTCTGATCCTGGTAGGCGAAGAACGACCGTGAAATGTTAGCAAACTTGCAAGCTTTCGTATGCGTCACGCCCAATTGGCTGGTCATGTATTTGACAAGTTCTCGCCTCTGTGCGGGTGTCGTTTCATTTCGCTGCAGCGCTTTGCGCAATGCGTCGTTATCACATTCCAGGTCGCGCACTTGTTTTTGCAGGCGTGCGTTGAGCACGGAGAGTGCCTGCATTCGCGCGACGACGGTTGATGGTAACCCGGAATAGAGGCGTCGTCCGGCATACAGCGTGGCAGCGCTGACCCCGTACTCCTCACACAGCACACACATAGCCGTTCCGTCTTCCAGGCGCCGCAATGCTTCACAAAGTTCATCTGGCTTTAGCTTTCGTGTTCTCATGATGCGCTTAGCAATGGTTGAAGTGGGTCCGAGGACGAGCCAAGCTTGGACGCCGCCGTCTACCCTCTGCCCCGGTCAACTGCACGCCACAGACGACAATGACGACACGTCTGCGCCAGAAAGACCGTTACAGTGGCTCGCTTCATTTTCCAGTCGCGCCGTACTTTCGCCAAGCACGTGCACGCTTAAAGGCAGAAAAAGATCCGGGAATGTGAAAAAGTCGAAAATTTTTTGATAGGTGCGACTTCAAATTATTTCCCGTATCGGGACAGGTTAGAGACGGTCTTATCGCGATACGCTATAGAGCGCGGTAAGACCGGGTGTGCGTTCGGCGTCGGCTTTTTCGTCAATCAAATGCGGCGGTGCCGGAAGCGACTAGCAAGGTGCGAGTTGAACCGCTCGCGTGGACTGCGACAATGTGGTGAGCCTATTGCATGGAGCAGTGGGCGAGGATGCGGGGGGGGCGTTCCCGTCCAGGGTCCTTGCCTGATGGCGATGCTGCGAAGGGGTCATACCGAAGCGCCTGACAAACGCGGTGCAGAGGTGACTGGGACTGGAAAATCCTGTGGCGTGAGCGATCTCGGCCACGGCGACGTCAGAGGTACGCAAGCGACGGCTGACATCCTGGAGCCGCGAATTCAATACAAACTTTCCCGGGGTCGTACCGAAAGACGCCTTGAACCGGCTAACAAAGTGCGGTTCCGTCATATTAAGGAGCGCCGCGAGTTGACTGCAGGTCAGCCGCGCGTGCAACGACCGGTCGATATACTCCGTCAGCTTGCTCGACTGCGCGTCAGACAAACGGCGCGCGGTTTCAGTGCGCTCGACCACGTTTCTCAATATGTGCTGAAAATACGTCTCGGCCAGATGAGCGCGAATAATGGCCATCAACCACACGCGCGACATGACCGCTCGGTCATCGATTCGGGCGGCGAGGGCGGAAAGTTTCTTTGCCGCTTCGAACATGAAGTTATCCCTGACACCCAGGCGTACCGGAATCTCGGTCGCTTCGCTCGATTGAATCGGATAGTGGAACTCCAAAAAGTCGACAACGCTCCCTTGTGTGATGGTCGTGCATTGACTGCCTGCGGGGATGATGGAGATGTCACCCACTGCTGGGCTAGCCACTTTTGCTAGGCGTGACTCAGAGACAGACTCCATTCTTGCCAAGTGTCCGTGCAGATGCACCAGGACGATGTGGTAGTGACCGTCAAAGGTCCGTAACGTAGGAATAGAGAGATTTTCCGTCACGATGTGTGCCGATAGACCATCTAAAAAAAACTCGTGACGCTCGACTACCGATCGTTGCCGGCTGGGTAACTCCGCTTGTACGGTGTCATCGAGGCGCATGATTATCTTCCTCACAAAATTGTCGTTCGCTTCACACCTTCACCTGCAACAGTTGAAGATCGATTCGATGCGTTGTAAATATCAGCAATCGGATCAAACGTTCAACGGGTGCCTGAAATCCGAAGCTGCGTCCCATTTTCACTCTCGAGGATGCGTCGGCCAATGCGTCTTTGCCTCGAATTACTTTAATACCGATTGACGGTATGTGTTGACAACAAAGCATATGGCCGGAATGATCAGCACTTTTCAATGCCTTATCAGGTTCTAGACGATCTGCAACGATGTTGCAGTCTTTTATTTTATATCTCGTAAGTTTGTATATATCGTACAACTTATAAATATAATGGTCTCGAAATTGTAATTTTGACCTGGATGAAATTCTGACTAATCAACCCTGCCCGTCTCATGTCGGATAGATTCGTGGAATGATGGCCGGCGGATTAAGCAGAAAAAAGAACGATTTCTCCAAGAATAGATTGCCCTATTGGTGCGCTAGATTCTTCGATAGACTGGAACTAGTAGCGCTCCCGGCGGCGTATATATAGCCGATGGCACTGGCATCGTACGCACCTTCACCTTCCTCCTCGGGGGGGCGCTCGAGCGTCGGGAGACAGCATCTTCTGCGGTCTTCGCGAGCGCCGCTTTCGAAGCAAAATATTCCGGTCTAAGCGATACTTGACGCCGCCCGGACGAATGATATCAGCCGGTCTTCGACGCGATACGGCGCAGCATATCCATGTCGCCCCGCTCGCCGGGCGGGGGGTGTCGGTCGACCGGGATCAGTGATCCCGCGTCACACCTGAGCGTCCATAAAGAAGTGACCGATGTTCGGTTATTATTGACGTTCGTTGGCGCGATGGCGGACCACTACAGGCATTCGCTTCAGAACCATTGCAGAGCGTCGGATTGGTTCACTTCGCGGGTCTGAATGGACAACACAACGGCAAGGATGCGCCGATCGCATCGTGACGGGCGAAGCTGCTGCGCAGCTCAACGAAGTGCTGATGGCAGTCCGTCAGCGCGAAGCTGTCGTGGAGGCAGGCTTCGCGAACAAGATTGCTGACGGCACAGGTGTCAGCGCGTTGTTCTATGGCAATTCGGGAACCGGGAAATCGATGGCTGCCGAAGCGAATGCGACGGAATTGGGCGTAGATTTGATTCGCATCGACTTGGCGAATGTGCTCAGTAAATATGTGGGCGAAACTGGAAAGGGGCTATCAACGATATTCGACATGGGTTGTCGTGATGCCGGTGTGTTGTTTTTCGATGAGGCCGGATGCGGTTTTTGTCAATCGTAGTGAGGTCAAAGATGCCCACGATCGTCATGCGAATATTGAAGTGTCGCATCTGTTGAAACGGTTGGAGACCTATGCTGGGTTGGTCATCCTGTCGTAACAATCGTTCGCATCTTGATAGTGCATTCACGCGTCAAATTGCGTTCATGACCTACTCTGATTCTCCCGATGCGTCGTTGCGTGAGCGACTGTGGAAAAGCGTCTGCCCTGCGGCAATGAGGTGGGCTTCGCGCGCCTCGCCGCGCGTACGGATCTAGCGGATGTCGGCAATCGGACGGAACGCGGCCTTGCTCGCGAGCCGGGTGGCTGCGGACGTGGGCCGGGAGATGATGTCGAAGGACATGGAGCGGGGTATACGGCGTGAGACGGACAAGATGGGACGCATTTTTGGCGGTCTGTGAGCCGGACGGACAGATATTGCGAGTGCACCACATTCGCCTTATATGCCGGATGCTTTAAGGTAGGAGATGGGATCCTCCTGACTGATACGATTTGCGGCGTCCACCATCGAAACCGGCGTAATTCACACCTTGAGGAAGCGACCGCCACACGGCGGCCGCATAAATCCACGATGCCGCAATGGCATCGACTCATTTCAGTTCCCCATTGTGGGTAGATTTGTAAAAGTAAACGGTCCTATCCGTTGGTATCTTGCACTGCCTACAATAAAGACGCGCGGGTCGACAGTAGCAAATTTTAATGAAGCGCCACGATGTTTAGTTCCGCAAGCATCGCCCACGACATAGTCCCAGCGAAGACGGCCCATGCCGATACACGGGGGCATTATTGAGAAATAGCTTAATTGAGATCACTCAGTTGATGTGCGGAGCGTCGAAATGACGGAAGAGAGTGCTATGACGATGGTGTCGCAGTTACCGTGGATAACGTCGCGGTCGGTCATGCAATGGAGTTTGTCCGAAGCAAGTGGTGTGTTCTGCGGGGCATTGATTTTCTTGTTACGAAGTCGTGAATCGAAGTGGTTCAATAAATTGCTTTACTTCCTCATTTCATTGGTAGGTGGGTTTTCTGTTGCGCCGGATGTGTTGCGCTCGATGAGGTGGCTGCCGGAGTGGCCGGCGGCATTTCTGTCGGCCGCTGCCATTGTCACATTGGCTACGGGTTTCCTGGACTGGGCCGAGCGCACGATGCCTTTGCTGTTGACGCAATTTGCCCAGGCTGCCATTGGTGTAAGGGGACGTGTGGGGATGACGGGTGACAACGAAAACGGGGAGACGCTGAATCGCACAAAAGCACAGGAAACGAGCGACGAGAGAAAGACGGAAAACAATCCACACGACGGAGGTTAGGTAATGGCCGCAACGATCGCATACTTTCACTCCCGTGGAATCCTCGACTGGATTCTACTGATGGTGAACGGATTGCTTGCAACATCGATTTTCGGAGTATTGCTTTTCGCACGCGAGCGGACCTACCGGATGCGCCGGTTGACTTGGCTCGAGCGTTTGATCCGCTTCGCTCTCGTCGCTGCCTATGGCATTTTGTCCGTGCGAGTGTGGATGGGTTGGTACTACACCCCTGTTGAGCCGACTCACGTCGCAGTGAACGGGATGGTGCTTGCGTACGTCTTACTTGCGCACGGCGACATTTCAGTCATGTTAGGCGCATTGCGCATAGCGGCGGAGACCAGACGACGGAGTTTGGTGCAGAGGTAAGAGAATCTTCGAATCGCATTGAGACGGAAGGAAAATGAATGTCAATTGTGCCTCGGTTTTAGGGAAGGAAACGTTCGCGCAAGCCGCCCAGTTATCAACCGACCTTGCTGACCATTGGTATGGTCCGGTCAGTACTGCGATGAAAGCGTTCGACATCTCTACCTCGCGCCGCCAGGCGATGTTTCTCGCCCAGGTCGGGCACGAGTCGGCGGGGTTCACGCGGTTGGTGGAGTCCTTCGATTATTCCGTCGCTGGTTTAGCGGTGTTCGGCGCTCGCTTATCGTTGGTCGATCGTCAGCGTCTGGGACGCCAGGAAGACGAACCTGCGGTGCCCATTATGCGTCAGGAGGACATCGCGAACCGCGTATACGGTGGCCGCTATGGGAACGGGGACGCACTTTCAGGGGATGGCTGGCGTTACCGGGGGCGGGGGTTGAAACAAATCACCTTCATGGACAATTACCGCGACTGCGGCAAGGCATTACAGCTCGATCTGGTCAAGCACCCTGAACTCCTGGAAGATCGAGACCATGCCGCCCGCTCTGCCGCTTGGTTTTGGGCTGCACATGAATTGAATGTCTTGGCAGATTCGGGCGACTTCACACGCACCACGCGCGTCATCAATGGGCCAGCGCTTGAAGGAGAGGAGGCGCGCGTGGCGCGCTGGCGTGTTGCGATGAGTGCGCTCAATATCATACAAAGCGCTTGAAGTGGGCCGTGGGTTAGCGAGCGCGTTTCTTTGATCGAGCATACAGCGGTCTACGCTCTGCCTCAGCTCGAATCAGGCAAAGCGATGGACGAGGAGATCATCATGTTCCGATTGCTGGGGTGGCTGGGACCGTATTTGGTGGCGGCCTTGATAGGCGCGGCGGTAGGAGGAGAAGTAACGGCAACGATGGGTGCGCGTCGACTTGCCGAAGAGCAAACGGCGCACGCGCGCGACGATGAGCGGCATGCCGAGGAGATGAAGGCTGCGACGAATACGGCACTGGCCGCCGAACGGAAAATGGTGGCCGATCGCAACGTAGCGCTCCAGCGGATCGATTTGCTGAACGCGCAATTGACAGAGGAGTCGGAGAAACATGAGGACGAAAACCGTCGCTTGCGTGACGCTTTGGCTAGTGGGACTGAGCGGGTGCGCGTCGCGGTCACCCATTGTTCAGCCGGTCGCCACAGTATGCCCGGATCTGCCGGCACCGCCCGCATGGACGATGGAGGCGCCCCCGTCGCAGACCTCGCCCCAGCGGTTGCGCAACGCGTTTTCGGGGTGGCCGGAGATGACCAGCACGAAATCGACAAACTGATGGCATTGCAGGGATATGTGTGCTCACTACGGCCGACGACGTCAGCTTGCCACGGTCATTTTTTCCCTTAGAACCGCTACTGATGATCGTCGGCGGGAATTGGGTCGACTGGAATCAAGAATTTGAGTTTAGCGGGGTCATAGTCGACTTGTGGCAACGGGTGTTGAGCAACAGGATCCTTCATCACGCAACGACGCGGCCGCATGGCAAAGGAAAATGGGTACACCCGCTCTAGCCCTGCGAGATCGATCGTCCAGGCCGGAATTTGGCAACATGCGCCTCGACGGGCCTTGATCCCGTTGCTTCCTTCGCCACCTCGCGGTCGAGGCCCGGTCGAGCGGCTATTCCGGGCTTGTTTTTCCGGTCATAATTCATGAACAGGGGCGCACGTGCAGTGTCACGGGAAGAGGATAGGGCCCGTTGGGTTCCGATGGGTCGGCGACACGGGGAGACGTGCTCCAGGCATATTCTCCTGAACGCGGTGTCGATTCTCGTGTCGGCCGCATATCGATTCCAGTCGACATGCGCGGCGGCGGTAAGCCGCCGAACGGCAACATGGGGTGGATGCGATAATGCAGCACTCAGTGCTTTTTCAGGCACCTCCCCGCCGCGAAGCGGTGCATAGCGCATCGGTAGCGTGTCATGAGCAGGCACGATCGTTGGACCAGGATGAAACGACAGGTCCGCGCTCCCGGACGTCCCACGGCTACCCTGGCAACACATCCAACCGCCGCTTCGGAAACTGCGCCCAGACTTCCTTCGTGATATTCAGATGCTGGATGACCATCTCCGGCGGCGTATGCGCTAACCATTCGGCCAGCGAGATCTCGGCATAGCGATCGGCCTTGAAGATTTCAAGGAATTTCAGATCGGTGTCGCCTGTGTTTTGCACATAATGCCCGAGGCTTTTCTTCACATAGCCGACGTCGCCCGGATTGAAATCCGCGGTGACCGCCTTCGGACCGGTGTCGAATACCGTCATCCGTGCTTTACCGGAAATGTAGTACTGCCATTCATCGGCATTCGGATGCCAATGCAGTTCGCGCATGCCGCCTGGCTTGACGGTGACCAGGGCGGCAGCGATATTGGCCGACATCTTGAAATTTTGGCTGTCGGCGATTTGTACTTGTCCGCCGCTGGTCTTGATCAAGGGCACCATATCGCCCATCGAAAAGACGAACGGGAAGGGCGGTGTCCCCGCCGACGACGCGGTAGCACGCTGATCCTCCGCGAGCGGCGGGGGGATGTCGCCCTGAAAAATCCACAGATTGTCGACCGGAATGTTCTTGAATGCATCTACCGGTACGCCAAAATTCGCCGACAAAACTTCGGGCGGTGTATGCGCAATCCAATCGGTCAGCAGCAGCGTGTTGAATTCGGATGCCCTGCCATTATCGAAAGCCAGGATGAACTCGGCGCCGCTCGGACCCAGGCCTTGCAACGAATGCGGTAATCCGGGTGGAAAATACCAAAGGTCGCCTGCCTTCACGTCTTGTACCGAAGGTCTTCCTTCGGTATCCAACACAGTGATGCGACAACGGCCGTTGGTCATGAACGCCCATTCGGCCTGCTGATGCCAATGTAATTCGCGAACGCCGCCAGCGGAAAGCCGCATATTCACGCCGGATATCGTTTCCGAGATGGCGAAGTCGTCTTGCGTGACCTCGCGCGCCCAACCGCCGCTTTGCTGCCGCTTATGGGCATTGTTGAACGATGCCCAGAATAGCGGCATGCCGTTGACATCGGTTGGCGGCGGGTTCTGGAAGTTCGGAAACTGATCGGCGATCGCGCCACTTTGCGGGCCCGGATTCGTAGACGCGGATGGTGTCTTTGCGTTGATCGCGCCTTCTGGCGGCCGATCCGGATTGCCGAACGATGCGGCGCGCGCGCTGGCTGCTACACCCACAGCCGCTGCAGCGCCAGCCGCTTCCAACATTACTTTTCTGCGTGAAAGGTCAACCATGTCGTTTTGCTCTTCGTGGTGGGGATGTCCCACTGTAAGAGCGATACCGCATCGGGTTTTTCATAAACGCACGATGATGCGTTTAATTTTTACATGTTTCACGGCCATCGACGATGCAGCGCGTGATCGAGCTGCATCAACAATTCGCTGATATCGACGGGTTTTGTCAACAGTGCGACAGCGCCGCAGGCAACGGCGCGTTGTTGCGTATCGTGCTCGATACACGCGGTTATAAAGATAGTGGGGGGCGCACGACCGTTGGAAAGAAGCTTCTCCCGCATCTCGAAGCCGTTCATCGACGGCATCTGAATGTCGACGATCATGACGACATGCGATGCGTCGACACCCGATGTAAGGAATGCTTCGGCGGAGTCGAATGCTTTCGCTTTCCAGCCGGCCGACCGTAACAGCTGCACCATCGCGTCGCGCGTGGAGAGATCGTCATCGACGATTGACACCGTGGTGGATTCGAATGCACATGCAGATGCGTAATGTGCTGCTGACGACATGCGTAGCGGCATCACAGTGACCGCTCCGCTGTGGCCTTCCACCGCGCAGGCGTCGTGCCGGTCAGGCGTTTGAAAACCATCGTGAAATGCGCTTGTGAACGGAAGCCGGTACTGACGGCGACGTCGATCGGCCGGTTGCCTTGTTTCGATAGCAGCGTTTTGGCCGCTTCTATGCGGCGGCGCAGCACATATTCATGCGGCTTCAAGCCGGTAGCGGCACGAAACTGCGCCGCGAAATGCATCGGTGACAATCCGGCGCTTTGCGCCAAAGCACTGAGCGCAAGGTTCGATTCCAGATTCGCTTCGATAAAGTCGACCGTCCGGTTCAAGCGCCATTCGATTAATGCCCTGGTGTTTGGCTTGGCGGGGGGGATGAGTTCGCTGAACTGAAGCGCCAACATACGGCCGATGATCGCAAGGACCAAGCCTTCTGTATAGACCTTTGCAAACGCGCCGCAACTTTGTACGGCACCCACCAGCGCCGCACCGAGCGTTTCGATGGCTGTGTCATGCTGTACTGCCGTATTCCGGATGATCGGCTGGCCCTGAAAAGCATGACCGAAGGCGGCAGAGAAGCAGTTTTCCAACTGAGCTTGCGGTAGATGAAGATGCAGCACGTCGGCGGCATCGTGGAACGCGACCGACACCGTTGCGCCGGGGGGCGTGACGCGGATGGCGCCGGCCGGGATGCGCATGTTCGCCTCCATGCTAGGGCGAAGCCCTTCTTTGTCGCTCATGCCGCTGCGAAACGTCAACCGCGTCTGCCTTAGGTTGATGGCGACGATGTGATGGGTATGGGTATGGGTGTGAGTGGGGGTATCGGCACGCGTACCGGAATTTATATGTGGCGCGACATGCTGTGCGTCCCTCGTGCCATGCGAGCGCCAGCGCGTGATGACGACTTGATTTGCCGCAAGCCTTGCCGCATCGATCGCATCCAGCTCACGCCATGCCATTTCGTCGGCAACGGGAGAATCGTGCGTTCGGCTGGGCGTTCTAACGACGCGTGCGGAGAATGCGGGAACGGCTGGAAGCGCAGCAAGAATCGATGCCATGTTGAACGTCCTTGGAAGAGAGATACGACGTTGTGAGCTTATCGATACGGCGACGCTTGAACCATTCTACGAGCGGCTGCACGGGTCTCTACGATCGGGTGCGGTGGCTATACGAAGGTATGGGCTTCTAGACGAGGGGGAGCGGCGGTATCGCTTGTCACTATCGTTGCCAGAGAGGGTACGACGGTTATACCGTCGAAGATCGTGCGATTTCGCTAGTTTCCTGGCGATTGCGAAAACCGACGGCAATGCATCGGGATAGAGTCGAGTCGGTCTGATACCTTCTTTCGACCCCTCTACCGGGCGCCGCGTCATGTCCTCACTGCTACCGTTTCGTTCTTTCCTGCCGGCGACGCATCGCGGTTGGCTAAACTTTGTTCCCCTGATCGGACCTGCGGTGGTTGCCTCGATCGGCTATCTGGACCCCGGTAACTTCGCGACGAATATCCAGGCGGGTTCTGCTTACGGTTATCGCTTGCTCTGGGTGGTCGTGGTAGCGAACGCGATTGCAATGCTGTTCCAGTCGATGTCGGCGAAGATCGGGATCGTTACCGGCCGGAATCTACCCGAGCTTTGCCGGATGCATTTCGGTCGAAAGCCCGTCTGGGCAATGTGGCTGGCGTCGGAGGTGGCGGCAATGGCAACCGATCTGGCCGAATTTCTCGGCGGTGCGCTGGCGTTTTCAATGTTGATGCAGGTGTCGATGATGGCAGGCATGGTCATGACCGCCGTGCTCACGTATGCCATTCTGAGCCTGCAGAAACATGGTCTACGCGCAATCGAAATCGTTATCGGTTCGCTGGTGCTGGTCATCGGCTTTAGCTTGATCGGCGAACTTTTCATCCTGCCGCAGGACTGGGGCAGCATTGCGCATCATGCGCTGGTGCCGGAAATCGGCGATCGCGCGGCGTTGACCGTGGCGGTCGGCATGATCGGGGCAACGATCATGCCACACACGCTTTATCTTCATTCGGGGTTGATGCAATCGCAACCGACACAATCGCCTCACACACAGGCTGCCTATTCCGAACCGACCGATTTCCTTCCTGCTCGCCGAAAGCGCATCAAATGGTCGAATCTTGAGGTGATGGTGGCGCTCGGTTTCGCGGGCCTCATCAATATGGCGTTGTTGGCAATGGCGAGCGCCGGCTTCCACGCCCATGCACCGCAGACCGCCGACATCGACATTGCGTATCGTCTCCTGCATACGACGATGGGGTCGTACGCGGCGCAAGCGTTTTTGCTCGCGTTGCTCGCCTCAGGCGTCGCCAGTTCGGTCGTTGGAACGATGGCGGGTCAGGTGATCATGCAAGGTTTTGTCAGCGTCAAGATCCCGATGCTGGCTCGACGCGTGGTGACGGCGGCACCGGCATTTGCGATTGTCGCAATGGGCTGGGACATCACGCGATTGATGATTTTGAGCCAGGTCGTGCTGAGCCTGGTATTGCCGTTACCGATGATCGCGCTCCTTCGGTTGTCTTCCCGTGAAGACATCATGGGTCCATTTGTCACTCGGCGTGGGGTGGGATGGATCGCCTGCGTCTCGACGGCGGTGATCGTGGCGCTGAACGTCTATCTGGTAGTCGATGTGATGCACTAGCGTTCCGGATTGACTCGCTGTAACATGCGGCGTAGTGTCGCATAGCGTGTTACCGAGGCGAGAAAGCATGTCGAAAGGAACGGTCGGATGAGGTCCATGGCGCACGGCCCGCAGGCTGCCGCCGCACCCATCGGTGGCAGCGAATCTGCCGGAATGGTCTACGTCGTCGACGACGATGACGCGATGAGCGGCGCGCTGTCTTCTTTGCTCCGCTCGGCCGGCTTCGACGTGTTGACCTTTGCCGCGCCGGACGCCTTTCTTCGTCACATCGGGGTTCGCCACACCCGGGATGGTCACATCGGCGACGATGTTCCCAGTTGCCTATTGTTGGATGTTCGCCTGCATGGGGAAAGCGGCTTCTCGCTGCAAGACGCGATCGCGAGGAGCGCCATTGCCATCCCCATTGTGTTCATGACCGGCCATGGCGATGTGGAGATGTCTGTCCGGGCGATGAAGGCCGGCGCGATGGACTTTTTCGTCAAACCGTTTCGCGATCAGGATATGTTGGATGCGATCGTCCGGGCATTGACGACAGATCGTATGGACATTGAAAAACGCAAGGCACTGGGGCAGGTGAGAGCGCGTTACGCATTGTTGACCCCGCGCGAGCGTGAAGTGATTCAGCACGTCGTGTTGGGTAAGTTGAACAAGCAAATTGCGGCAAGCTTATGTGTCAGCGAGATCACCGTGAAGATGCATCGTGGCAGTGCGATGCGAAAACTGGCAGTGCATTCGGTCGCGGAACTGGTGCGGCTCGTCGATGCGGTGGAGGCAGCGGCCACGCTAGCGGCGCCCGCTGCGGCAGGTGCGATGATCGGGGTGAACCCGTTCTTCGAGGCCAATGTGGCGACATACGCATCGTGGACATCACGAAATAGCTAGTGTGGTCGATCGTCTTCGGCCGTCGCGGATGGCAGCCAGAACGATGCCGTTGTGCCCGTGGTTCCTGTCGTGGCCACTTCTCCCGATGCGTTCCCGGTGCGCAATTGGATCGCCCCACCATGCGCGTCGATGATCGATCGGGAGATCACCAATCCCATTCCCATGCCGTCGGATTTCGTCGAAAAAAACGGACTGAAGATCCGTTTTGCCGAATCGGCGGAGAGGCCGCTTCCGTGGTCCTCGACCCATATCCCGACGTGGCCTGCGTCATCGACGCGACTGCTCACGTGTAATCGCCGCGCCGCCGCCGCAACGTTGGCGAGCGCCTGCAGCGCATTCATCAATAGATTCATGACCACCTGCTGAATTTGCACACGGTCGACGAATACCCGGGGCAGTTCGCGGGCGAGATCCCGCGTCAGCCGGATTTGATGGCGCTGCAGATCTCGTTCGACGAGTTCCAAAGACTCGATGACAATGTCGTTCACATCGATCAACTGGCGTTGTCCGGCCCGTTTCTGAGCGAGTGCCCGAACCCGGCGGACCACATCGCCCGCACGTTGCGCGTCGCGAATCATATTGGCAATGGCTTGTTGGGCCTCCATGTAGACAGGTTGAGGCCGGTCAAGCCAGCGCAGCGCCGCCTGACCGTTCGTCGCGACTGCAGCGATCGGCTGACTGACCTCGTGCGCAATGGATGCCGCCAATTCGCCCAGCGTCGACAGTCGCGCGGCATGCGCCAGATCTTGCATCGATTGCGACAATGCTTCCTGCGTACGCCGGGCGTCGGTGACATCCATCAGTGCCGCAACGTATTCGAACGACCGGTTAGGACCGACTGCTGCCCGGTCCTGGCTCGGGGGCAATGTAAAGCGGCGACGCGCGCTTGATCCGGTATGGGCACCGTCGACGCGGTGTGCGACGAAACGGACATGTTTTTCGTCGCCGCTCGCAATCCGTATACGGCATTCGGCGTCCACGCGCTCGGTACCGCCACGCATCGCAGCATAGACGGCGATCATCCGATGGAGATCGTGCCGCTCGATCAGCGACGAAAGCGCGCGTATCGACACCGGCCCCTCGCCTGGGAATCCCAGGATGCGCCGCGCTTCGGTGGAGCACCATGCGCTTTGCAACGGAAAGCTGATCGCGAGGCTGCCGGTATGACTCAGATATTGCGCTTCGGCCAAAAACGCTTCGCTGCGCGCGAGGGCGGCTTTTGCGTGGACGCGTTCGCTGATGTCATTGCTCGTCGCGAGAATGCCGATCGGTTTTCCGCTTGCGTCGCGCCATAGCGACCAACGGCTCTCTACGGTCACAGTCCGACCGTCGGGGCGGCACTGCACCAGTTGTCCTTCCCAATAGCTGTCTCGTGACAGTTGCCAGTGAATAGTATCCAGCGGAGTCGGAAAGGCGGTGTTGAGCAGCGTGTGAACCGATTTGCCGACCGTGTCGGCTTCCGCCAAACCATAAAGGCGCTGAGCGCCCAGATTCCACGAGAAAATCTTGCCATCCAGGTCGTGTACGATGATCGCGTCGTGACTCAGTTCGAGCAATTGGACTTTTTCGACGACCATCGCCGTATGCGCCAGACTGCGCATCGACAGGAATAGCGTGGTGACGATCGCGAGCAAGCCGACGATGCTGCGTGCGGTGGCTTCCGGGTCGTAGAACGCGCTGTGCGGCAGGATGTAACCGATCACCGTGAGGACGATGCAGGTGTTTCCGGCCCACCATGTGAGACGGCGATACCCGGTCAGCGCGATCAGGAGGATGACGATCACGTACAGCACGGCGATCGCGATATCGAGGGTCGTCAGCGCATCGATGACAAAGATGAATAGAGCCAGCGTGATCGCTGCGGCGATAAGCCAAGGTGCAGGAGGACTCGCGGGCCATGATCTTTTCTTTGGGTTGGGTGCTAGGCGCATCGGGGACGGGGCAGACGCATGGCGCGAGTGGCAAAGATGATCGACATTACCTGATTTGGCAAGAAGTCGCAGCTTCCGGTCGGATGAGCTGTCGCACGGCTTGCCGTGCAGGGCGCCCCCGCTCGATAATGGCGCATGAGCAAATTGTCCACCAGCGTCGTCCTGATCGAAGACGACAAGCAGATCCGCCGCTTCGTCCGCACCGAACTCGAACAGCGCGGCATGGCCGTTTTCGAGACCAGTACCGGCAGAGAAGGGTTGCAGGCCGCGTCCACACGAAAACCGGACTTATTGATCGTCGATCTCGGCTTGCCCGATATCGATGGCCTCGATGTGATTCGACGTTTGCGCGAATGGACCGATGTACCGCTGATCGTGCTGTCCGCACGCAGCCGGGAAGCGGAGAAGGTGGCGGCGTTCGAGGCGGGAGCCGACGACTATCTGACCAAGCCGTTCGGCGTCGGAGAATTGCTGGCAAGAATGAACGCGCTGCTGCGGCGCCGTAATCGTGTGGGCGACGCGGGGACGACGTTGGTGCGCTTCGGTGACATCGAGGCGGATCTGACCGCACGCAGCGTCAGCCGTGCCGGCGAACGGGTGCATCTGACACCGGTCGAGTTCCGTTTGCTGGCCATGCTGATCCGTCACGCGGGCCGGGTGCTGACCCATGGCCAATTGCTGACGGAGGTATGGGGACCGGCTCATGCGGAGGATAGTCACTATCTACGCGTGTACATGGGCAATCTTCGGCAGAAATTGGAAAACGATCCCGCGCAGCCGGTGCATTTCATTACTGAGACCGGTGTCGGCTACCGGCTGGCGGGTATCGAGTGAGCGCAACCGTCGTCGGCTCAAACGAGCGATCGAAAAAAGTCCCATAGTGCCGGCACATCCGATGTGGCTGCATTGAAGCGAAACCACGACGATGCGGTATCGCCGGGACGGAAATACGATCCGGGCGCCAGCCAGATGCCATTGTCGAGCGCGCGTGTGGAAAGTGCGTGACTGTCGTGCGCCCCATCTGGCAGCTTTGCCCACAGAAACAGCCCTGCGTTCGGTGTTTGGAAGACTGCCATGCCGACCTGCCGCATCGCCGTGGCCACTCGCTCGTGCGCGCCGGACAGACGGTCTTTCACCGCGGCGACATGCCGATCGTAATGGCCCTCGATCAAGACGTTGAGGACGGCGCGCTCGGTCAGTTCCGACGAGGTCAGGCCAACCGCCATCTTTGTCAGCGCCAATTGCGACAATAGCGAGGCATTCGCCGCGATATAACCGACGCGCACGGCCGGCGTGATGGTTTTGGAGAATCCCGAGAGATAGATCACGCGCTCCAGGCCTTCCATTGCCGCCAGACACGGCTGGCCTGCGGGTGCCAGCTCGCGCGAGATGTCGTCTTCGATGACCCATATCCCATATTGATCGGCGACCTGAAGCAGACGGAATGCCGATGCGGCGCTGAACGATGCGCCACTCGGATTCTGTAGCACCGGATTGACGAACAACGCGACCGGGCGGTGCGTTTTCACGACGTGTTCGAATGCGGCGGCATCGATACCGTCGACCGTGCGCGGCACGCCGACGACATGCACATTCGCGACCTTCAGGATCTGCAGTAGATTGCAATAGCACGGGTCTTCGACGACGACGGTGTCTCCGGGTCGCAGTAGCGTGCGCACGATCAGGTCGAGTGCCTGCGTCGCGCCTTGCGTGAGCAACACCTGCGATTCGTCGATTGCCATCCCGTAACGCCGTAACGAGGCGGCGATGTGTTCGCGCAGTGCGCTTAAACCGTATGGATGTCCATAGCCGCCGATACGCGCGCCGGGAAGGCGACTGAGCGTCCTCAATGCCCGTTGCATCCCGCTCTCGTTGATCCAATCGTTCGGTAGCCAGCCGCAGCCGGCCTTGATCGGCACCGATTGATCGACGAACACATCGGACAGCAACCATCCGGCATTCAGGCTCGGACGACTCCGGACGATGGGCGTTGGCGACGATGCGTTCTTGTGCCGGTCGGCGACCCGATATCCGGCGCCGGCTCTCGATACCACCTGTCCCATCGATACCAGGCGATGATAGGCTTCCGCGACCGTGTAAGCGCTCAAGCGATGGTGTTTCGCTAACCCGCGTATCGACGGCAGCGGTTCACCGGCCGGATAAGCGTGGGTGTCGATCGCGCGAGAAATGGCGGTAACGATCTGGTCGACCAAGGTGCCTTCGGTTTGCCGGTCGCGCGAGAACGACAGCGAGGAAAGATCGAACATCGGAGCGGGGTGGTGTGACGGTGCAGCATTGAACGACGGGCCGGTGAACGCGTGCGGCGGTGAACCGGTGCAACGGCGAATGCGCGCAATGGTGAACGCGTGCGACGGATAGCAACGGCCGCGAAGCAGAAAGCCAGTACAGTGCTGCGAAAATGGCCAGTACGGCGTGGTCGGCATTCGTCGACTGTATCGGGAGTATAGCGTTTTGGCTCGTTACAGTCAGCGCATTCCCGCAACAAGGAGTTTTGAGATGTCACACGCCGCAGCGCCCCAAAATTTGTCTCATTTCTGGATGCCGTTCACCGCGAACCGCCAGTTCAAGGAAGCGCCGCGGTTGCTGAAGCGCGCGAGCGGGATGTATTACACCAGCGTCGACGATCGGCAGATCCTCGACGGTACGGCGGGCCTTTGGTGTGTGAATGCCGGCCATGGACGGCAGGAGATTGTGGCCGCCGTCGCCGAGCAATTGGCGACGATGGATTTCGCGCCGACGTTTCAGATGGGGCACCCGCTCGCGTTCGAAGCAGCAGAAAAAGTCGCTGCGGTGATGCCGGCGGGGCTTGATCGGATCTTTTTCACGAACTCGGGATCGGAGTCGGTGGATACCGCGCTGAAAATGGCACTCGCGTATCATCGCGCGCGAGGCGATGGGCAGCGTACGCGTTTCATCGGTCGGGAGCGAGGCTATCACGGTGTCGGTTTCGGCGGCATCTCTGTCGGTGGCATTTCGCCTAATCGGAAGGCTTTCTCCAGCAATCTGATGCCGCATGTGGATCATCTGCCGCATACCTGCAATCTCGCCGAGACGGCGTTTACACGCGGACAACCGGCGTGGGGCGCACATCTGGCCGATGACTTGGAACGGTTGGTGACGTTGCACGATGCGTCGACGATCGCAGCGGTCATCGTCGAGCCGCTATCCGGGTCGACCGGCGTGTTGGTACCGCCGCACGGCTATCTTCAAAAGCTGCGCGAGATCTGCACGAAGCACGGCATCTTATTGATTTTTGATGAAGTCATCACCGGTTTCGGCCGCTTGGGCGCGGCAACCGCCAGCGCTTACTTCGGTGTCACGCCGGATTTGCTGACGATGGCGAAAGCGATCAACAACGCGGCCATTCCGATGGGGGCCGTTGCAGCGGCGCGTCACGTGCATGACGCGATCGTGCAGGCGGGTGCCGAGAACGCCATCGAGTTCTTCCATGGTTACACATATTCCGCGCACCCGGCGGCCGCTGCGGCGGCCATTGCCACGCTTAATCTGTATCAACGTGACGGTCTGTTCGAGCAGGCGAAAGCACGTGCAGGTGCGTTCGAAGAGGCGGTGCATGCGCTGCGTGATGCCCCTCATGTCAAGGACATCCGCAATCTGGGCTTGGTCGCCGGCATCGAACTGGCATCCCGACCGGGTGCGCCAGGTGCCAGAGCGTATGAGGTGTTCGTCAAATGCTTCGAACAGGGTGTGCTGATCCGCTACACCGGCGATATTCTCGCGTTTTCGCCGCCGCTGATCATCAACGACGCACAAATCGGTCAGATTTTCGAGACGGTGCGGCGGGTGTTGCAGGAGACTGCCTGAATCCCTTGCTTAAGGAGATGGGTACGTACAGTACGAGTCATATGAGCCAAGCGCTTTCCCGGGAAATCGAATGTCGATCATCTCCCGGGAGACGCCTAAAGGACGACCGGCACTGTCAGTCTTTTAAACACCCTCAATCGTCCAGCAGCGACAGATCGCGTACCGCACCCTTGTCGGCCGACATGACCAGCTTCGCATAGGCTTTCAGCGCGGCAGACACCTTACGTGGACGCGGGTGCGCGGGCTTCCAGCCCTTTGCATTCTGCTCTTCGCGACGGTGGGCCAATTCTTCATCCGACAGGAGCACATTGATCGAGCGGTTCGGAATGTCGATGCGAATCTTGTCACCGTTACGCACAAGACCGATCGCGCCGCCCGCCGCCGCCTCAGGCGAGCAGTGACCGATCGACAGCCCCGATGTGCCGCCCGAGAAACGTCCATCGGTCAGCAGCGCGCAAGCCTTGCCCAGCCCCTTCGACTTGATATAGCTGGTCGGGTACAGCATTTCCTGCATGCCGGGGCCGCCCTTCGGACCTTCGTAGCGAACGATCACCACGTCGCCGGCCTGGACCTTGTCGTTAAGGATATTTTCAACCGCTTCATCCTGGGATTCGGTGACGTGTGCCGTGCCTTCGAACACGTGAATGCTCTCGTCCACGCCCGCGCTTTTCACGACGCATCCATCCAGCGCAATATTGCCGGTCAGCACCGCCAAACCGCCTTCTTGCGAGAACGCATGTTCGCCGGAGCGAATGCAGCCTTCAGCACGATCGGTATCCAGGCTCGGCCACCGTGCGTTCTGGCTGAACGCAACCTGGGTGGGGACGCCGCCCGGGCCAGCCATGTAGAACGTCTTGACCGCTTCGTCTTGCGTGAGCGTGATGTCCCACTGATTCAGCGCGTCTTTTAGCGTTGGCGCATGCACGGTGGGGACGTCGGTGTGCAGCTTGCCGGCGCGGTCGAGTTCACCGAGGATCGCCATGATGCCGCCTGCGCGGTGCACGTCTTCAATGTGGTACTTGTTGGTATTCGGCGCCACTTTGCAGAGCTGCGGCACGACGCGCGAGAGGCGGTCGATATCGGCCATCGTGAAGTCGATTTCGGCTTCGCGGGCGATCGCCAGCAAGTGCAGGATGGTGTTGGTCGAGCCGCCCATCGCGATGTCGAGCGTCATCGCGTTTTCGAATGCCTTGAAACCCACCGCGCGCGGCAGAATCGACGCATTTTCTTGTTCGTAATAGTCGCGCGACAGCTCGACGATGCGGTGGCCGGCGCGCTTGAACAACTGCTCGCGGTCCGCATGCGTGGCCACCACCGTGCCGTTGCCGGGCAGCGACAGTCCCAACGCTTCGGTCAGGCAGTTCATCGAGTTCGCGGTGAACATACCCGAGCACGAACCGCAGGTCGGGCAAGCTGATCGTTCGACTTCGGCGACGTCGGCATCCGAATAGGCTTTGTCGGCGGCAATGACCATCGCGTCGACCAGATCGAGTTTCTTGAATTCGATCGTGCCAGTCTTTGGATTGAGTAAACGCGTCTTGCCGGCTTCCATCGGGCCACCGGACACGAAAATCACTGGAATGTTGATCCGCATCGCGGCCATCAACATGCCCGGCGTGATCTTGTCGCAATTGGAAATACACACCATCGCGTCTGCGCAGTGTGCATTGACCATGTATTCGACCGAATCAGCGATGATGTCGCGGCTGGGCAGCGAGTACAGCATGCCGTCGTGCCCCATCGCGATACCGTCATCGACGGCGATGGTGTTGAATTCTTTAGCGACGCCGCCGGCGGCTTCGATCTCGCGCGCGACGAGCTGGCCCAGGTCCTTCAGGTGCACGTGACCGGGCACGAACTGGGTAAACGAATTCACCACGGCGATGATCGGCTTCGAAAAATCGTCGTCTTTCATGCCGGTGGCGCGCCACAGCGAACGGGCGCCCGCCATATTGCGGCCAGCGGTGGAGGTTTTGGAACGGTATGTGGGCATCGTGGTTGCTGAATGAAATCGCAGAAAGGGAGCGGGCCACGGGGATAAAGGGCCCTCAAGCGCCTGTGCGAACAACCTCTTGAGCCTCGCTCAGGGCAAACGTCTCAATTGTACCGCACCGACGGACGCCTTGCCGCAAAGGCCGAGTGCGCTCAGGGCGCGGCGAAGGGCAGGGCCATGTGAAACTCGTCGTACAGCACGCCATCTGCCATCATCGAGTTCGATTCTCTGCCGAACTCCCGGAATCCCAATGAGCGGTAAAGCGCCACCGCTGCCACGTTGCTCGCGACGACAATCAGGTTGATTTGTGTCATTCCCGGTATCTGGCGAGCGAACGCAATGGCCTCCGTCAACAGTTTCCGGCTGACACCCTGGCCTCTGAAATCCGGATCGACGTAGACGCCCCAGATGAATCCTTTATGCTGGAACTTGCGCATCGCTTCGCGCCTGATACCGACAATGCCGACCAGACGCTCGCCGTCGAATGCGCCGAAGACGGTCTTGTCTGTCGTGCGCTCCAGACGTTTGCCAAACTCGTCGTCGGAGCGGTCCTTTTCCTCTTCATAGCTGGATGCGGCGCCCGTAGGGGCCGCCTGAAGTGCTGCGAGGCGCAGTGTCTTGAACGACAACGTGTCGGCGGGCGTCAGGGGACGCATGATCAAGTTACGCATGTGCTTGGCCAGGGTGGGCATGTCAGTGTATTCGATACGCCCCCCGACCGCCATACCGCCATGGTTCCCGATCGCCGGCAGAATCTCGCGGTACATCCAGCGATGCGGATTGGACTTCGCGCGGCGCTGTCGCAGCGCTAGCGAGTGCTATTCATGCAGTGTCCGCGCCATCGTCTTGCGCATCAAAATATTGCTTCGCCACTGCCAACTGTTCGGCGCGATACGCGAGCGCGGCGGCAGCAGGGACGAGCCATTGATTGTCTCCGACCACGTTGACGGCAAGTTTGCCGCTGTCGATCAATTGGATGACATGGCGAGGCGTGACATAAAGCAGGCCGGCGGCGTCGTCGATCGAGAGGAAGGCCTTTGGCGATTCGGAAGCACTTTGCATCAGCATGATGCCCTCTTCAACAAGAAAAAGTCTCCGCTCCCGGCGCCGGATGGTCCGAGGCATCAGGACGCATGATGCCCTCCTGATGATTGTAGTCTACGGCTGAAATAACACAAATTTGTGACAGCGCCGGCACCGATGTTGCCCGTGCCGATGGCGCATCGGCAAGATTTTCTCGCCCAAGCGTCGGTGGGGCGTGGCGGGCGGTGCGCCCACCGGGGGCGCCGGCATTACAGCAGTGTCCGAACGCTCCACAACTCCGGGAATAACACGGTGTCCAGCATCTTCTTCAGATACGCCGCGCCGTTTGTTCCACCCGTCCCCTGTTTTGCGCCGATGATGCGTTCGACCGTGGTGACATGCCGAAATCGCCACTGTTTGAACGCATCTTCCAGATCGACCAGTTCCTCTGCCATCTGATAAAGGTCCCAATACGTCGCCGGATCGGCATAGATTTTCAACCAGGCCTGTCCTACGCTGTCGTTGGCGACTGTCGGACCGGTCCAGTCCCGTTCCAGTCGTTCCGCATCGATGACGAGTCCACGCCGCGCCAGCAGTCGGATCACTTCGTCGTAGAGCGACGGCGCCTGCATGACTGCCTTGGTCGCGGCGTAGAGATCGGCGCGATGCGCGTGCGGCTGCAGCATCTGCGGGTTTTTGTTGCCGAGCATGAATTCCAGTTGTCGGTACTGGTACGACTGGAATCCGGAGGACGCTTCCAGATAAGGGCGCATCGCCGAATATTCCGACGGCGTCAGCGTGGCGAGAACATTCCACGCCTGCACCAATTGCTCGAAAATCCGCGATACGCGGGCGAGCATCTTGAATGACAGTTGCAGATTGTCTCCGCGGATCGCGTCCAACGCGCCGTTCAGTTCCACCAGCATCAGTCGCATCCAAAGTTCAGAGGTCTGATGCTGGATGATGAACAGCATTTCGTTGTGATCCGGCGAGCGCGGATGCTGTGCAGTGAGGATGCGGTCCAGCGACAAGTAGTCGCCATAGCTCATCGACCCCGAAAAATCGAGCTGCGCGTCGTGCCATTGGGGCGACGCATCCGGGGACGCGGCAGTGGCCGCGCCATAACCGAATGGGCAGACGCCGCGCTCCACGGGTCCGGCGCTACTATCTGAAACAACGTTCGCGATGGCGATCGTCCGCTCGGGCGAATCATCCTTCATGGATTCGGTCATATCAGGTCACCTGCGTGCGTTCGATCGTCGAAAAGGATTTCCAGGATGCCGTTGCCAAGATATCGCGCAGTATCTCCACCGCATCCCAGACATCGATATAACGTACATACAAGGGCGTGAAGCCGAAGCGCAGAATGCGCGGTTCGCGATAGTCGCCGATGACCCCACGGGCGATCAATGCCTGCATGATTTCATAGCCGTGCGCATGTTCGAAGCTGACATGGGAGCCACGTCGCGCCGCATCGCGCGGTGTGGCCAGCGTGAGCCCGAACCCTTCGCAGCGGCTTTCGACGAGTGCGATGAACGCATCCGTCAGTGCCAGCGACTTGTGGCGCAATGCCGCCATATCGGTTTGCGCAAACACGTCGAGTCCGCATTCGACCAATGCGGTAGCGACGATGGGTTGCGTGCCGCAGAGAAAGCGCGCGACGCCCGGATTGGGACGATAACCGGGCTCCATCGCGAATGGCGCGGCATGTCCCCACCAGCCCGATAACGGCTGCGTGAACGCCGCCTGATGGCGATGAGCGACCCATACGAACCCCGGCGCGCCGGGCCCGGCATTCAGATATTTATACGTGCATCCGACCGCGTAGTCTGCATTCGCCGCATTCAGATCGATTTCCACCGCACCGGCCGAGTGGGCGAGATCCCAGACCATCAATGCGCCACGGGCCTGTGCGAATGCGGTCAATGCCGGCATATCGTGCATGTAGCCGCTGCGGTAGTTCACGTGGGTGATCATCGCGATTGCCGTCGTCTCGTCGATCGCGGCACGGAGTTCTTCGACGCTGTCGACAAGGCGAAGCGTATAGCCACGGTCGAGCTGTGCGATGACGCCTTCGGCGATATACAGGTCCGACGGGAAATTGGATCGTTCAGAGACGATGACGCGGCGTGCCGGATCGCGCTCGGCTTGCACGCGCAGCGCCGCCGATAAGACTTTGAACAGGTTGACGGAGATCGTATCGGTGACCACGGTCTCGTCTTTGGCCGCGCCGATCAACGGTGCAAGCTTGTTGCCAAGACGCCGTGGCAGATCGTGCCAGCCTGCTTTATTCCAGCTACGTACCAGGCCGTTGGCCCAGTCTTCGGTAATGATCGACTGCGCGCGTTGCGCGGCGGCACGCGGCGTCGCACCCAGCGAGTTGCCGTCGAGATAGATCAGGTCGTCCGGCAGATCGAACGCATCGCGCAACCTCGCAAGCGGATCGTCGCGGTCGCGCGCAGCGGCTTCGGCGCGGCTTTGGAAAGGAGAGGCGGTCATGGAAAACTCGGTAGAATCGACATGAAGAAGCGAAGCGAAATAAGTCGTGAATGGTCGCGGCAACTGCATCGCGCTCAATAGCGTCGCAGCACCGCGCGCACGGGACTCGCGTCCAGGGTCGAGAATTTCAGCGGCAGCGCGATGAGCTCGTAGCGGCCGGTCGGCACCGCGTCCAGCACCAATCCTTCGAGAATGGCCATCCCATGCGCAAAGACGCGTCGATGGGCATCCATCGTTTTCGACGTTTGCGGATCGAGCGATGGGGTATCGGTGCCTACCAAGCGTACGCCTTGCGCGGCCAGCCAATCGATCGCATCGGGCGAAATGGCCGCGAAGGCTTCGTCCCAGTGCAGCAAAGGCGCTTCGCGATAGGTGCGGAGCAGGATGCGCGGCGGCAGCGCGGGCAGCGAGGGCCGCACGCCCATCGATGCGTCCGCGTTCAGGAAAGTGGCGGCTGTGCGCGTATCTCTGTCGGCATCGGCGATCGCCGATTGGATGTCGTCGATTTGCAGCAAATCGGTGCTGCGCAGGCAATGCAACACCAAGCACTCGCCGAGGTAGGCGTCCAGCGGCACGGCACCGATCGCCGCACCGGTTTGATCATAATGGAGTGGTGCGTCCGCGTGCGTCGCCGTATGCGGCGACAACGTCATTCGTCCGACGTTGACGGGGGAACCGGACGCCATCGTCCACACGCGTTCGAGCGTGACCGGTGTGTCGCCCGGCCATACGGGTGTCTGCGCTCCGATTGGCGCGCTGATGTCGAACAGGACGGCAGGCAGCGGGGCACGCGCCGAAGCCGGAGTGGGCGCCGCGGCGAGTGCCGGAGAAGACTCGGGAAACGACATGATGGCAGGTCCTTAACAA
>CAWUJR010000009.1:0-27718 GCA_963922375.1 uncultured Robbsia sp. | reverse complement strand
CGGATGCCCAGACGCCCAGCGCGATAAAGCAACGCGGGATCGGCTGCCACATACGCACGCGCAGGCGACGGCGATGTGACGGCAGTGGCAGTTGACAGTGTCAGCGACGGCGCGCGATGCGTCGCCGACGCAGGCCGCTGCGCGTTGCGCGTATGCTGCTGCACCGCACGATAGCCGAAGCTGATCAATTTGACTTTTCCGTCGATCTGCACGGATCGCAGCGCGATGGCCTGGAAGGCATTCCCTCCGGCAGGTGAGGGGGCGACCGGCAGGTGCGCGGTGGTGTCGAGCGCGATGCGACGCGGGGACGTCGAGCGCGGCGCACATCGATCGTATAGCCATACGGCATCGTCGCGCGCCTCGATGCGTAAATCGATACCCAATATCGGGATAGAGAGGATCGCGCCATCGTCGAGGACCGTCGGTGCGATCGCGAGCCCATCGTATACAGCGCTGTGGCTAAGCAGCGCCTCGCCGAGGCGCTCGGGCTGCACGAACGGAATGGCCGCCAGCCGGCATCGTGCTCCGGCATCGACCCAGCGATCCCAAATCATCGGGATATCGCGTGGCCAGATCGAAAATGCGTTGGCCGTGGCCAATGGCGCTTCAGGGCGCGGCGCCGGCATCAGATAGCCTGTCAGTCCATGCCGGGTGACGTCGCAGCCGCTGAAAATCGAAAATAACGATGGCGGTGTCTGACAGTTCGGACGTAATGGCATCAAGCGAATCGCGCGCATCGGCGTCGATCGTTCAAGACTTTTCGTGAGTGTCGATGCGGGACGGGCATGGGCGCGTGATCCCACCAGCGACCACGATAAACCGTCGATCAGCAGCCATACCAACGGGGTGGTGCCAGCGCGATGCGTTGTGTCGACGCGGTGGACCGTAGCACCGGTGCGAGGGATACCGCCGGTACTGTTGTTGAAGCTGGCGCCATCGATGCCGTGGGCGCAGACGCCGAAGCGTGCCGTTGAATCGGTGCCGTCATTCATGCGGCAATCCTTGGATCGAGGTCGATCAACCGGTCGACGAGCACGCCGATGTGGGCACCCAATAGTTCGATGGCGCCATTATTCGGTACCGCGTATTTCGCGGGAATGCGTTGCATTTGTCGATCGAGCGGGCTGTCTTCGACCACCGAGAGGTCGCCGCGCAATCCGAGCCGCCTGACGCGGATGCGCCGATCGGTGACGATCTTGATGACATTGAAACCGAACTGGCGGAGATGCGGCCAATCGACGATGTCATCTCGCAGATCGTCATTGATGACCACATCGGCATCGGACTGCGACAGTCGACGTAGGAAGTTCTTCACCAGACTCTCGGCGTCCAGGCTGCGCAGTTCCGTCGCGATGCGCTCCAAAAGCCGCTGATCCTGCGCACCGCTCGGGAGCGGGATGCAGGCCTGTTCGTAGAACGCGCGCTGCAACGCGTACAGCGGGGTCGCCAGTTTGATGACTTCGACGCGCTTTCCAGCATGTTCGAAGCGCTGTTTCAACATAGCGGCTGCGGTGCTTTTTCCCGATCCGCTGGGGGCGACCAAGGCTAAACGGATTTGCGTGAACTGTGGCATTGCAGCGCTCCGGTTCAGGCAGCCAAATATTGTCTCGGCAAGCCCAGTCGGGATTGCCACGCGACATCGGCCAGCGCGTTCACGAGCTCAGCAGGCACGGTATCGGACAAGCCGGCGTGCGTTGCATCCAACAATCCATGCCAAGTCGATGTAATGAAACGATGCGGCCATTCAAACAATCCGTCCATTTGGATCGCGTCGGCGATGCCGGTCGGCTCCAGCGCGAGCGTTCGCATCGCGCCCGGCACCGACACGTTCGGTAGCATGACCGTCGAAAGCCAGCCGACGCCGATGTCCGCACCGTCGAGTGCGGCGCGCATCGCCTCCGGCGCACAAAGCCGCTTCTCGGTATCGGCGATCGTCGGGTCTGTTACCAGCGCTGAAAAGCCGAGCCGATCTGCGAGTGCGGGATGCGACCGCAATGTGCCCAGACCGACATGAGGATAGTCGGGCCATCCGCGTGCGCGGACTTTCCCATCCACCACGTCGAGCAGCAATTTGTCGCCCGAGAAATAGAGATAGTCGCCCGACAGGACCAAATCCAGCATCGTCGTGGTTTTGCCTGCCCCCTTTATGCCGCCGATCGCGATCACATCGCCGCCGTCCCGGGACATGACAGCCGACGCGTGCATGATCGCTGTACCCTTGGCTTGTTCGACGAGCAAGCCATAGTAGCGAACCAGTTCGATCAGGTGAATGAAGGCGTTCGGATTGCCGTAGAAGTCGACTCGGCGTTGTCCGCGATCGATACGGTAGCCCACATGTAGAACCGGATCCCACGCGTACCACGGCTGTGGCGAAACCCGATCGTCAGCGAATATTACCGCTGCATTTTTTGCTGATTTTTCTGCGGATTTTGCTGCTGAGTCCGCCGCTGATTTTGCATCGCCGGGCGGCGTCGTCAGCACGCGCAGCGTGAATCCGATGGCCGTCGTATCGCGGATCGTCAGCGGCAGCGTGCACGCGTCGATCCACGTCGACTCGAACGCATCGGCATCATGGAGCGTCAAATGCAGGTCAATGCTGTCGCCAGGGTCGGTGGCAGAAAGGGCCGTTGTCAGGGCCGCTGGCGCCACGCTTGTGAAATACGGATGCAGAAATGCGCGCAGACGGTGGGCGAGCGTGGCATCCTGACCGTGTTCGGATAGCGCAATCGTATAACGGCCGTTGGAAAGCAGAGAGGTCGACATGGCGGTTTACCGGGAGGAGGGAAGAAAAGCTGCGCCGCTTGCAAGCCGTTCTGCGGCAATGTGGGGCGTCAGAAAAGCGAAGGGCGGATGACTAGGAAGCATATCCAATGCGTTGGCTCTCAAGAAACCGCCCACGTGTTCGCGGAGCGTCTGCAGGTCCTTGTCGATCTGTGTGCGATCGACCGAGCCGCGCGTCTTAAGAAAAACGATGGTGCCCCGCGCGACGCGCGCAAGTGGATCGTGTAAAGACACACATGTTTCGAATGTGACCGAAAAAACGTTCCCGCTGTCCACCGATTCGCATTCCGTCGCCAATGCAAGGCGTCGATATTCGCCGAGCATCTGCAACGGAAGATCGAGCTTTGCCGCAACGCTTTCGATCACCGGCTCGTCGATCACAGCTTCGATAGCCGGGGCGATGGACGTGTCGAAGGGTAGGGCGACCGAGGGAACGCCTGCCGTCCCGATGGCCTGTGGCGGCACGATGCCAGTATCGTTGTCACGCGAATCGGTGCCTGTATCCGGGTCACCAAGTTGAATGGCGGTGATGCGCGTCAACTGCGCACGGGCTTCGTCCAGGCTGTCCTTGCGTTTGCGACTCCAATGTTCTGCGCTCGCATAGCCGCTTGGTAGCGCCAGACAGGCAGTCACATTGTGATCCCATAACTGAAATTCATCGCCGCACTGCGTGGTGAACGGCATGAGCGCGCTACTGTCGACCAGGTCATACCAGGCTTCGCCGATCGAACGCACATCGCAGTCGCTGTCGATGTCGAAGCGCTCGACGATCACATTCGGGCTAAATTCGTAGCGGCATTCCCAATTGTTCAGCGCGAGGTGGTTCGCAGCGAATGCCTCGCGCACCGTATCGAAAAACGCATCGTCCGCCGTCTGAACCGGTACGGCGTAGGGCGGGCGCGTGAACACGCAACGATAGAGCTCGGTACGTGTGATCAGATGGGTGAGCGCCACCTGCCCGTTTTGCATCTGTGCGACTGCCAGCGGTACCAATGAACTGCCGCGATTGCTACATTCCAGCCTGGCATCGGCGTCGAGGAACCGAGCAGCATCCGTCCAGGTGGCAAGTAGACGATGCGATCCGCGCAGGTCTGCGGTGACCGTCATGTCTCCGCACAGTGCGTCGTTGATGGCAACGGCGTGCAACACCCGGTCTGACGCATCAAGCGGCTCGTTATGACGAATCTGCCAATTTCCGAACAAAACCACTGTCGTGCCCGCAGGCGAAGACGCAACGCGCGAAATCATTGTTTTCCTCAACAGTTCGATCGATGAATACGACATGCGCAATGGACGGGATTTTCATGCCACGCCATTACGTCAATGCAGTCGACAAGCTCGCCTCGCGGACGAAGTCCAATTTGGAATACAAATCGTGGGTGAAGGCCAAGCCGCGAGCGAGAAGAAAAGCATGGACCAATGACGCGATACGCTCGAAATCGCCTTCGATATCGTGCAATGGTCTGAGGGTTCGGCTGCGGCAATATTCCACTTCTATCTGCGCGAACGATGCGCTGCCATCGACCATCCGACAAATGTCGAAGTAAATGCCGAAGCCATTGCCGTTGGCCAGGGATTCGCAGTTCACATCGAAACGCGTTCGCCGAAACGGTTTCATGCGATGTATCGGAGCGGCGGTCATTGCCCGTGCATACGGTTCGATGGCATCGATGGCAATGCGATGGTTGGTAGAGAAGTCTTCACGGCGCAATTCGTCGTTCTGCACGAACCACTTCCGCTTCACCGCCATCAAACCGTCCGCCTGCGGGATGAAGGCAATGTAGCCGCTTTCACTCTGATATTGTCCGCTTACTTCAAAGATATGAGACTCGTAGTCGTAGCTTTGAAAGTCGCGATCCAGTTCGAGGATGAAGCCTTCAAATGCGCCCGCGCCCATGCTGGCATGCAGGTCAGTGGCAAGCTGCCACATGTCCGGAATCTGCCGTGACGTGAACTTTCGTTCGAGCTCCATCTCCGGTCGCCACTTCGTGTACCAACAGTCATCACTGAGCATATGGCGCAGCGTGGCCGCCTGGGTCAGCGCGTGTCGACTGATGTGCAGCCAGCTATTCCATCGCTCGTCCGGTACACTGCCTCCGCGAGAAAGGGCCGGCAAGTCGATCAGATGAAGGAAGAGCGCGCCGGCATCGCCCTCGTGGGCATAGTGGTAGACACGCGTTAGTCCGGCTTCATGCACTACCGCGAGCGTTGCGACGAATGTACCGATCGAGGTGTTGCGCGAAGCGTCCACTGAAGCGCACACTCGGTCCGCCACCGCGCGGCGGCTGAAACGCGTGCGTCGTCGCTGCTCTGCATTGAATACCTGGAAGTCGAACGGCGCAGCGTCCATCGCCTGTCGCGCTGCGCTCGCGCTCGTCAGCCCCCGCCATTGCATCGACCCGTTTGGAATGAACAGGCCATTGCTGCCGCATGTCGCGCGTGGCGCGGCAATGTCGGCAACGGCGACCAGCCGGTTTTGCGCGTCATCGGTAAATGCGTTCGAATCGAACAGCAGGATGGATAGGTCAATTGACATGCCGAATCTCCGCTGACGAGGACAACGTATGCTCGCCGCTGATGACGGAGGGGCCCGATCCGGCGGTGCCCGAAAAGGTGATCCGCTGCCCGGCGACCCCGACCCGGTACAGCTCGGCGGACTCCACTGCGGGAACACCATGCTCACGCAACAGGATCGACAAATGGCATAGCAGTGATGCCTGCTCGAAAACGAACCCGCGCGCGTGCGGCAGCAGCGCAGCGAGCGCCGCATAAGGGCGGGGCGAGACCACGATCGCCTGGCCATGATGCGCTTGCAATTGCCGCTCGAGTTGCTGCAATGTCGTGCCGAGTGACTCGGCACTGGGAATCGCGTTAATCGAGACGGTGGCGGAGATACTGATTTCTTCCAGATGACGATCCGTGCCGACAACGACCGGCACGCCATCGGCAAAGCCCGGTGAAATGACCCGCATGCCGGCTGTGTCACTGCGAGCGAGCGATGCCGCCAGCGGAGAGAAGTCGATCAAATGCAGCCGTTGGCCGCATCGTACCCATTCGAGCTGAATGGTTCCGAATGCACGGGTTGCCTCATGCGTGGCGCGATGCAACAAGGCCGCGTCCGGAAGTGCCGCTACCGCGTGTTCATCCGTACCGGCATGCAACTGCGCGCTTCGCGTGCTGGCGATACCTCGGTTGATCGCCAGCAGACCCTCGCTGGACCACTCACATGTGGTGCTGTCATCTTCGCACGCCACAGTGATCAAACCGCTATCGCCGCTCAGGAATTCTCGTATGACGAAGCAATGCAGCCTATTTGCCGCGCGCGTGTCCGAGCCGCGCCTGTCCGACATGCCATTGCCGATAAGTTCGGCGATTCGCGTCGACAACGCATCGCGAGGCAGAATCTGCTGCCGGACACTATCCGAGAAATCGAGCACCACTTCGGGCGTCGAGAATTCGGCGAGCAAGCGTGTGCGAGCGCTTTCGTCCGCGAAACCGGCTGCGTTTGCCTGCACGAGTAGCGCGGCCCCGGCAGAGACGCCATGTGCGAGCGCGAAATCTGCGAGTGGCTTGCGTTTGCTGCGAAAGTACTGCGCAAAGCCAGGCAACGGGCGAAAGGGAATCAACGCGTCGTCGTCGCTGCGATAGAGCGGTACCCAGGACAATTGCGGTCCGGGATCAACACGCTCGTCACGTCGCACAGTGGTGATCGGGCGCGCTTGCAGCAGCCAGAGTTGATGCGGATCTGCTGCCCATTCGATATCGGCAGGGCCGCCCAGCGCAGCGGCAGCACGCGTCGCCAGTGACGCGACTGCGCGCAGCAACGGTTCCTGCTCCCGCATCTCGGGCGCGCATTCGAGCGTGCCGTCGGCGAGCCATGCGGTGCTCCCTTTCATCGAACCCGAGACGATCGCGTCACCCAGGGACGCCACGGTCTCGATTGTCACGATGGGGTCGCCTGTGAGCGGGTCATGGCTGAACGCGACACCGGCGAAGCGCGCGGCTACCATTTCTTGCAGAATCACCGTCATACCCACGGACATGCCGGCATTGCCTGCGCGGATGCGTTCGACAATGGCCGCACGCGAGATGCCGGACACCCACACGTCGCGGATCGCCGCCTTGATGGCATCCAGTCCCGTCACGTCAAGTTGCGTCGCGAAGATACCGGCGAAGCTTTGCGAGACGCCATCTTCGACGCTGGCCGAGGACCGCACGGCAAGTGCGCTGTGCTCGGTGAATCCGGCACCGTGTAGCCGTTGTTGCAAATGAGCGTCTGCTGCGTCGCTCCAGGGCATCGCCGCCAGTGCGTCGATACGGGCAATGTGGTCGTCGAGAAATGCGCCGGCAGTCAATTGCACCGTGCGCAGAACCGCGGCGATGTCGATCGCGCGCTGAGTAAAACCGTCCCAGATGATCGCGAAGTCGATTTCGTTCAGTGCGGTAAGCGGCGGCACCGGCATATGATCGCCGAGTGTCCTCAGGGTTTCGTATTTGCTTGTCACTCTCACTCCCCGGATGAACGGTATAAAGGAACTACACGGCAGCGATGAGAGAGCATTCATCTCATCCCGTTTGCGTATCGCCGCCGATCGTGTCGACGGTGTCGAGTACGACCGGTTCGTCCATCTGACGCTCGTTGTGAATGCATGCCGGGGCGAGTGGCAGCAAGCCGGGATCGATTTGCGGCGACATTCTGGCGGCCGCGTGCAGCGGCGGCGGCAGCGGTGCCGCCTTCGGATAGTCCAGAAAAATACGTGAAGCGAATGCTTCCGTTGCACCTTGATACTTGCCGGCATAGAGTTCGATCTCGCCTTGTACGCGCCAGAACATCATTTGACCGATGTTCATGCCGGGATAGACACGGATTCGGTTCAATGCGAAAAGTTGGATTGTCCAGCGTCCGACGAAACCGATATCGCCAAGCGGCGCAGACAGATTGATAAACATGCCGAGCCGTGCGATCGACGACCGCGCCGCATACGTGGGGACGAAGCGCGTACTGCCCATCGTCTCGACGGTAGCCGCGAGGTAAAGCTTCATCGGTTCCAGCTCATAGCCCTCCGGCCCCATGACGATTTCGCGCGTGGGCGCTTCTTCGCGCACATCGATGACCCCGTCTTCATAGACCTTCATCCGCTCATGCAAGCGAAAGTTATAACTGTTCGGATTCACGTTCTCCGGAACGAACGGGGTGATAACGATGTCCCCCGAATGCACACGCTGCGCTATTTCACGACCGGTCAATATCATGTTCAATCCAGAATGATTTTAGACGGCACGACGCTGTCAGACCCCTGATAACGCCCTGAATAGGGCGTTGGAACGCCCAGATTGGACCAAAAGCACACCTTTGCTAACTTCATGCCGGCGTAGACACGAACCGGTTGGGTGACGACGATTTCGAGTGTCCATCGAATCACTGCGCCGGTATGGCCCAGTGGTGCGCTGGTTTGAATGAAGACGCCGCATAACGCGGTGGAGAGATTCGCATACAGCTCACTGGCGAAATCGATGCCGCCGATCATCTCGGCTGTGAAGCCGAGGTAAAACCGCTTGGGCTGCAGCACGAAGCCTTCGTCCGGAATCTGATGCTCGATGACAGCGAGTTCGCCATGCGGGTCGATCCGGTCACTGCAGTATTCGAGCAGCGTCGATCCGAGATGACATCCATACGAATTGACTTCTACGTCGCGCGCGTCGAACGGTTCGATGACCAGGCGTCGCGCTTCGCGCATTCTGAGAATTTCGGAGCCGGTGAGTATCATGGAAGAGGGCGCTTTACTCGTGGTGGGCAACAGGGTGGGCGAGGTGCTGCGGGGAATACAGTTCCGCAAGCATCGATGCGCGACCGATCAGATAGCCTCGGGTTGGCTGTGCGGCGGCCGTGTCGGGAAGGCGCGCGGCGAGCCGTTTCGACAATATTCGTAACCGATAACTGGGTACCTGGGGAAACAGGTGATGTTCCCAGTGGTGATTGATATTGCAGGGCGCAAACGTCAAGCGTTCGAGCAAGCCCGGCGCGACGCTGCGTGCGTCGCGCGTCACCGGTTCCGTCGATCGCCCCGCATGTTCGGAAAGGCTTCGAATGCGCAGAATGGGCGGCAGGAAAAAGATCATCGGCACGAGCCAGAAAAGCAGTGCATTCAGCCAAACATGCGTGAACGACAAGGTGATTCCGGCGACAGCAACGAATACCAGGAACGCATAGCGCTCGGTCCGATTGATCATGCTTCTTTCTTGGAAGAGGCCGAACACGCCGAAACTGTCCATGCTGCGCAGTGACTGAAGCGTCGATAGCCCGCTGATATCGCGTAGCAAGGCCATCCAAAGCTGGCGCCGGTTCGCAGGGGCGAATGCATCGTCGTAATCCGGGTCCGCGGCACTGTTCAGATGCCGATGGTGGGCGAGATGATGCGCCCGGTAACGGGACGTGCTGATGGTCAGCGGAAAGGTCAGCAAGAACCCCGCGACCAGATCGTTGCGCCATTTGCTTCTGCTGATCAAGTAGTGCGCGGCATCGTGCATTAATACGAGTAAAGCATGTTGGCGCGTTGCGATGATCACCAAAGCGATAAAAGTCACCCCGGGGCGATCACACCGTAACGCCAGTGTGATCGCAGCACCGACAATCAGCCACTGCATGCCGATTTGCACCGCGCAACGCCAAGGCTGTAGCGATTTCAAGTCATGCATCAGTTCACCATGCTGCATCGCCAGTCGCGCCCGTTCCAGTTGGCGGCGCGCTTTCGGCATCGATACGACATCCCTCTCATCGTGCTCCATCGTTTCCGTCTCCACGTGAATGCGATTGCCGCCAGTGTTGCTATCGATGTTTGCCACTTGGTGTTGCCACTCGGTGTTGTCAGCGTCGATCGGTCGACACCTTCGATTGCGGAATCACGCGGCGCTCGCGGTGTCCGATTTGTCTCTCGCGTCGCCGGCTGTGCCTTTTACACGGCGGCGCAGGCAATGGCGCGCATCGGGCGAATGCATCAGCCAATAGTCGACCGCGCGCGGCAAGAACAATTCGGCCGTGGGCGCTGCGCGCGTGACGTTCAAAGGCTCGCGTACGATTTCGCTTTCCGCGTAGACACCGTAGATCTGTAGCAAGCGTTCGAAGTATCGGAAATCGCCGTTCGACAGGCCTTCCGGGCGCCAGGTCGTCAACGAGCGTTTCAGAAATGCCCACTGGCGCGCCCGTAGAATGGGGACGGGTGTAAGCGGCGGCAGGCCCACCGCATGACGCGCTCGATCGATACGTGACTCGACGATGCGAATGACGCGTTCGTAGCGCAGTCGCCCGTCGCCAGCCGATGCGACCAGCTCGATTGGTGCGGTTTCTGCAGTGCATCTGTCGGTCATGTCAATCAATTCGCCGATGACCCAATCGATGGGAACCAAATCGAAGCGTCCCAAACGATTGCCGACGAGAAACGGAGGCGATAGGGTGGCAATGAATCGTATCAACGGGTACAGCCCGTGGAAGCGCGAGATCGCGCCGTTGATGCTGTCACCCACCACCAAGCTGCAACTAAAAACGGAGATCGGCATTTGAGCGCTGAACTTCTCGCGCAGCATGCGTTCGCCCGCCGCCTTGCTTTCTTCATAACCGTTGCGGTAGTGCCAATCGTGCATGCGCGTGAACGCGGTCGAAACGTAGATGAAATGCGGGCGGCGCACAACGCGCGCAACGAACGCGCAGAAGTGACAGGCGCCATCCACATTCAATGCATACATATCCTCGAACGTTTTGTCCCACGCCACGTCAGCGGCAAGATGAACGGCGACCGCTTGGTCGATGCGTGGCAGCGTGACCGCTGCAGCGGCGAGTGATGCCGGAACGTTCAGGTCCGCGATCACGCTGTGCAATGCGTGACGCAATGACGGCGGCAAACTTTCGCGACAACGCGCCGCAGACGTTTCTGCACGAAACAGCGCAACAATGCGGCCGCCTGGATGACCGATAAGCCAGTCGCAGATAAAGCGGCTGCCCAGCGCGCCGCCGGCGCCTGTGATGATCAGCGTTTTCATCTCATCGCTCCGCCGCCAGTGCCGGGGCGAGTCCGGGCGCTTGGCCTTCGGACCTTTGCTGCATCAGGATCTGTTCGCGGATCCCGTCCAGCATCTGACGGCTGTTCGCGCGGATGGCGCGCTCACCAATCGGATGCAGCACGTCGGCGAGCGACGGAATTCCCAGGTCGAATGTGACGTTCAAATCGACGTAAAGTCCGTCGTCGCGATCGACCAGTACCCATTCCCCCGCCCAAATTTCCAAATCGCCGTCGGTTTGTTCAAAATCGATGCGTTCATTTTCGATCAGCAAGTCACGCTCGGTCCATGTCAATTCGCTGCCGTTTAACAGCACGCGCCAGGTACTGTGCAGATCTCCGCCGACGTTCGATAACACGTCGACTTCCAGCACGTCGGCCATAAAGGCCGGATAGCGTGCGAAATCGGATAGGATCGGCCATACCTCGGCGCGTGCGACGTCGCCGAGAAAGACGCTGGTGGAAACTTGAGGCATGAGGAGGGCTCCGTCAGTGATCTTTCGTCAGGTGGTAAGCGGCCAGGACGGCGTCGCAAAAGCGTTGCAATCCATCTTCGATATCGTGATCCGAGATCGTTGCACTCGGATACACACGGAGCACATTGGTGGCGCTCAGGCAGAAAGCGACCAGCACATCGCGATGTGCTGCCTCGATCAACGTTTGCGCAACGTAACGACTGGATGCAAACTCGACGCCGAGCATCAGCCCGCGGCCGCGAATATCAGCAACGGCTGGGCAGTCCGTCAGACGCGTTCGCAAAATCCGCAGCGCGCGTTCGCCCAATGCCGCCGTGCGCTGGCAGAAAGACGGCGCTGCAACAAGCGACATCACGGCTGACGCTACTGCGCCGGCCAGCGCGCTTCCCGCGTAGGACGAGGCATGTACAACCGGATCTCGTGCCGGCGCACCGAATTTCGCGCGGTCGTATAACGTCGCTGCGATCGGAAAGAGTCCGCCACCAAGCGTCTTGCCGAAGACGACGATGTCGGCCGGTGCACCGCAAACCAGTGTGCCGGCACGGCCCAGCCCCGATTGGATTTCGTCGTGAATCATGAACGCGTCATTTTCAGCGCACAGTGAGGCGAGTCCGTCGAGAAAACGTGCGCAGACGGGTCGGATGCCACCTTCGCCTTGTACCGGCTCGACGATGGCAGCGGCGAAATCGTGTTGCCTGAGCGCTTCGCGCGCGGCGTCCAGATCGCCAGCATCGATGAATACGACATCTTCGCTATGTTGCAGTGCTTCATGGCCGCGGTAGCCGTAGCTGATGGCAAGCGCGCCAGCAGTTCTGCCATGGTACGCATAGGTCAAGGCAAGAATCTTCCGCTTACCCGTTTGCATCCGCACGAGTTTCAGCGCCGCTTCAATCGCCTCTGAGCCGCTGTTGCTGAATAACACGCCATTGCCTTGGCGGCCGGTCTGCGCCACCAGCGCTTCGGCGGCCTGCATGGCGGGCTCGTTCGCGAGAATGCGGCTTGATAGACCCAAATGCGCGAGCTGCTCGCTCAATGCGCGGACCACGAGTGGATGCCGGTGACCGAGCAAATGCAGCCCGAATGACCCGAAATCCAGCCATCGGCGACCGGTATCGTCTGTGATCCATGCGCCGTCGGCTTGCCGTTCGGCGCCGGTCAGACCGGCCATGCGCAGCATCAGGCCTTGCTCACGCCCGAATATCGCGCCGTAGCGTTCCACGAACGAGGTCTTTCGTGTCATCGACGGCGCATCCGGCGCTTCCCTGATGGCGATCGGGGCGAAATCCTGGCTGAGTGTCATAGCGATTTCATCAACGGGATGAGGAAGGCAGCATCCCGACCTGCCAGGCGGCACATCTTGTCCCACGCGCGCAACGTTCGTAGCACTTGCCCCTGAGTGCCCGGCAATAGCGGGTTGAACAGGGTGCCGGGGAACGTCGACAACATGGCCGTGAACACGTCGATCAGACGCCGGGCGTCGCTAGCGTCGAACGAATTCGACCTCGCACCTGCGGGTTGCGAGGGCGCTGAACGCGCACCGAAGCCCATCCAATGTGCAACGTCTTCGCCGCTGGAATAGGCGACTTGCGTCAGGCCGTACTCGAGCAATAGCGGCAATTGATGCAGTTCGTCCTGTGTCGACGAACCGGACAAGCGGCAGTCCAGGTCCGCTAGCAGCTCCGCGAGCTTCACCCGCAATACGTCGACGACATCCGGTGTATCAACGGCGCCTTCCAGGTCTTCAAGGTAGGCATGCATCTCGGTCATCACCAGCCATGCCACCGACGCCAGGGTTTCCGCTTGCGCTGCGGCGGGATGCAGATACCCCGCGATCAATCGCGGAAACCAGCGCTGGGGCGGCGCGGTCGTCAGTGATAAAGGCGAGGCTTGCGATGCGGGCGCATGAGGCGTTGCGGGCGATAGGAACAACGTGTCTTCGATCATGCTGCGACCGCTCCGGAAGGAATCAGCGTATCGGCCAATGAAAAACCGATAAGGCCCGAACGTGCGCCGCTTAACAAAAAGTGGGCGATATCGGGGGAGAGCGTGTCCAGATCACGTGGTCGAATGGAGAGGTGGTCGGGAATCGCACAGCGCGCAGACTGCAGCGTTGCATAGCCGTTGCGAGCGATCACGAAATCGCTACCGGGCAAGAAGGGGGTGCTGCCCTCTCGATGGATGGATGGTCTACATGATTTGTAGTCCTCTGTATAGCCGAAAAACAATTCGAACTTGTCGACTAATTCCAGGAGCGCTTCAGCGAGTGATGCTGTCAAACCGGTGGCGCAGGCCGGATAGACTTGCCGCCAAAGCGCATCGACTAAAGAGGCGGTCTCGGCGTTTTTCACGCTTCCCCAAAGGTCGAGCGTATCGCACGCGTGGTGCCAGCGCAGCAGCGTCCATTTTTTATTAGAGACCGTCCAGCAACGTTGGGACAACATGGCGTTCATCAAATAGAGCAGTGCATTGGTGGCATAGCCCGCTGCCGCGCGACCTTCTTCGCACTTCAATGCGAGCATGGCAAAGCCGACACTCTGTCGAAACGCGTCGAAATGGGCGACCGACCAAATCGCACCCAGTCCGTTTTGTGCATCGACGAAAGGGACGCTGCGGTCCGTTGCAACCCCGGCGATGATCCGCTCAAGGTACTTCCGCGAAATGGGATGATGTTTGTCCCAACTCCGATACAGTGAAAGCTGGCTGCTCGCGGTGCTTTGAGCATGAGCTTGCAGCGTCGCTCGCGCATCGTCGACTTCTGCATCGGAAAACGCCACCACCTCCATATGATGGCCGTTGTGATGGATCTGGGACGCCATCGCGTTGTCTGAGCGACCACCCTTTGTGATGCAGATCAGATCGATGTCGCTGGCGGCATTGGCAACGCCGTGCACGGCAGAGCTGGTGAGGAGGGTGTACTTTGCATCATCGAATTGACGCCGGACAACGCCATCCAGATCGTCGAAAGAGAGGCGTCGCGCGGCGAGAAAGGCCTCGGCGTTGCGTGCGTAGAATGCGGAATAATTCATCGTTTCATCAATCGAAATGCAACGGTCGAAGACGGCAGAACCTATTTCGTTCTGCGATGTAATGCGGCATTCTTGTTCGGCGTTGAAGCGTCGCGTGGCATCTCGGCTATGCAAGCGTTATGCCAGATTGGCGTTATTCAGCGGAAATGGGGTCCGATAGAACGTCTCGGTATCGACTATAAAAAAGGGAAAATCCAATGTTTACAGCGGTGAATTTGATTTTGATAAAGAACGTTCAGTCACGGATTCATGATGTTTTCGTGCCGAAAGCCTTTTTTCATTTCTTTCATATCGCTAGCGATGTTCCGACATCTTGTGCACATATAGAGTGCGTCAACGCACGGTTTCACGGCATCATCACAATCATGCACTCATTTGGGTGTACATTCTTGTATCCTAGATGGGGGGTGGCGGAGGTCGACGACGTAGGTGCTATATAGACGGATCTGTTGTGCGAGGGAGAATTGGCATGCGAATTGCGTTTGGCTTCGCTTCACTTGCGAGCGGGGTCATCGACATGAGTCTTGAACGACATTTAGGCGGGGACGGACCGGATACGTTTTATACGCTGGACACAGGCTGGATAACGCGCAATGCGCGGCAGTTGCGTGAGTGCTTTCCGGGTAAGGTGTTGTATGCAGTCAAGGCCAACCCTCTGCCGCAAGTGCTGCAAGCGTTGAGCGCTGCGGGCGTCACGGATTTTGACGTCGCCTCGCTCGGCGAGGTCGAATTGTTGAGCCGAACGCTGCCAACGAGTGCACAGTACTTTATGAACCCCGTTAAATCGCGCGCAGCGATCGACGTCGCGTATCGCGACCATCGGGTACGAACCTTTGTTGTCGACAGTGAGGCCGAGTTGCGCAAGATGCGCGACGTGCTACCGTCGTCGGACGAGGACATCACCGTTTACGTCCGGTATGCACCGTCCGAATCGGCTGCCGTATTCGATTTGCGGGGAAAGTTCGGAGCGCCTATCGACGATGCAATCGGCATCGCCGATGCCGCCGAGTCGTCGACGCGTTGGCAGCTGGGCCTGGCGTTTCACGTTGGGTCCCAGGCGACCGAACCCGCACCGTTCCTGTCTGCACTCAACGACGCGGAGCATATCATTCGGCGCATGGCGTCGAGCGTCCGCGCGTTGGACGTGGGCGGCGGCCTGCCGGGGAGATATTTGAACAGCAGCGGCGATGGCGCGGCGCTGTTAACATCAGTGGCCGAACGGGTCGACGCATCACCGCTGCTGCGACCGCTCGATCTGATGTGCGAGCTTGGTCGCGGACTGGTGAACGGCGGAATGTCGCTGTTTGCCCGTGTGCTGCTGGTGAGAGGATCAGACCTGTTTTGCGCCGCGGGCATTTTTGGCGGACTGTTATCCGCGCAGCAGTGGTTGCAATACCCGGTGCAGATATGGCGACGCGGCGCGCTCTATGAAAGTGACGACTGCGCACCGTTCCAGCTCTTTGGGCCGACGTGTGACAGCATGGACCGTTTCGCCTTTCCGTATCGCCTGCCCACCGATGTGCGCGAGGGCGACTGGATCGAATTCCAGTCGGTCGGTGCGTATTCCGTGTCGTTGCGCGCGCCTTTCAACGGCTTTTATACCGAAGACATCGTCGATGTCGGCCGCTGACCCGCAAGCGGGCCCGCGGCAGCAAAACGCGCCGATCATCACATTGTGCCCGTCGATCGGGGCGACCGATAAAATTCCTATCAAGGCGACACGTATGTTCTTTTACTTCGCGTTGCTTTTGGGCATCGTGGCCGAAACCACTGCTACGATGGCACTGAAAGAAAGCCAGGGGTTTACCCGCTGGGCGCCGCTGTGTATCGTTGTGGTGGGCTATGGACTGGCCATTGTCTGTCTAGGCAATGCTCAGAAGGGGCTACCGATTGCACTGATTGCATCGGTTTGGTCCGGTCTGGGAATCACCCTGGTCACCGTCATCGCGGCTATTCGTTACCAGCAGATACCTAGCCTCGCGTCGCTGGCAGGGATCGTACTGATCGTCATCGGTGTGGTGATCGTGAATGTGTCGGCAAACCACGCGTCTTAGCGTTCTGGTCTTTCTTCCGCCGAGTGGCGCATGGCGGCTGTTACCTATCCCATTCAGCCATCGTAGGCATGTGTCGGGCCGCAACGGCCGGGTGGCGACCGCAGGGGCGGCGTTCAGAGTAGCGTGTCGACCCTATGGACATCTCCATCCGTCTCTGCCGTGAGATAGGACAGCAGGTTTTTCGAAGAGTCGATATGGGCGCGCGACAGCCGTACCTGCCATGCAGACATGATGAAGCCGGAATAGACAGAATCCAACGCCTTTAGTGAGTTGGACGTATTTTTATTTGACTTGTCTAGTATCGACGCGATGGAGCGGTCGGTCTTTTCGGGGGCCATCACTCGTCTCCTAGAGGCGGTACCCGTCCATTGTGTATCTAATCGACCTGGGGCGGTTGAAAAATATTTCTATCGGCCGAAATCACTCTGTCGTGCGGTTCTTCCCAGATAACATGCGGGAGTTCGCGTCGCCCCTGAATAGGATCGGTTGCAGATTGACCGCGGGATCTGCTGCTCGCTTGACAATTTTGATGACAGCATCGTGACTATCTGACTTTGAGCAAACCGGATCGGCAGCGTCGGCATCGTGGGTCAGCATATAGGCTTGGCAACGACAACCGCCCAGATCGATCTCTTTCTCGTCGCAGCTCCGGCATGGCTCTTTCATCCAAGCCACGCCGCGGAAGCGGTTGAATGCGTCGCTGTCGTACCAGATATCGCGCAACGTGTCGTCCTTCACATTCGGAAACTGTAGGTCTGGGAGTGAGCGCGCAGTGTGGCAAGGCAGTGCATAGCCATCCGGCGCCACGCCGAGAAACACGTTGCCCCAGCCATTCATGCACCGTTTCGGTCGATTCTCAAAATAGTCAGGAACGACGAAGTAAATTTTGCACCTATCCCCAATCGCCTCGCGATAGCGATTCACGACCGCTTCGGCCGCTTCAACCTGTTCGCGAGTCGGCATCAGCTGCGATTGATTGATCTTCGCCCACCCGTAGTACTGCGTGTTTGCCAGTTCAAGATATTCGGCGCCCATCGCAAGCGCCATATCGATGATTTTATCGACATGCGGCAGGTTATATCGATGCAGCACGCAATTCAGCACCATGGGAAAGCCATGCGATTTGATCGCATTCGCAACCCGCTTCTTCAAATCGAATGTCTTGGTACTGCTGAGGAAGTCGTTGAGCTCTCGCGTCGAATCCTGGAACGAGAGCTGAATATGATCCAATCCCGCGGCCTTCAACGCACTCAGCCGTTGCTCCGTCAATCCGATGCCTGAGGTGATCAGGTTCGTGTAGAAGCCCAGCCGACGCGACTCCCGGACCAGCGTTTCGAGGTCTTCGCGCAATAAGGGCTCACCACCGGAGAATCCCAACTGCACCGCGCCCAACGCCCGTCCCTGCTGTAGCACGTCTATCCACTGCGCCGTTGTCAATTCCTCGGAGTGCGACGCATAATTGGCGGGGTTGTAGCAAAACGCGCAATGTAATGGACAGCGATAAGTCAGTTCCGCGAGCAGCCATAGCGGCGGCGCAACGGCAGGACCGTTTTCCGGGGCACCCATAGTCACGTTACTTGCTCCAGCCAACCGCGCCGCGTGGCTTCGTCGATGAACGCGTCAACCTCGGGTCGCAAACCACTGGTCGAGAATGCCGCTTCCAGTTCGGATGTCAGTGTATCCAGATCTCGCGTGCCATCGCACCGCTTCAATATCTCTGAGGCACTTTGGTTCAGTTTCACCATGCCCTCGGGATAAAGTAAGACGTGGGCATCTTGAACCGGCTCCCATTGCAGCCGCATGATGGGCTTCAGGCGCGGACGACGTGCGAATGGCGTGGTGGTCATGTCGGGAAGGCTCGTTCGATGGCGTCAAGCATCGACCAAAGTATGTCGAGCTTGAATTGCAGAATCTCTAATGCGCGCTCCTGTTGATCTCGCGTGACAAAATGATCCAACGTCACGCTCAGGCCGTGTTCCACGTCGCGCTGCGCCAACGGTATTCTGGCCCTGAAATAGCGCAGTCCCGCGTCGTCTATCCAAGGATAATGCTGCGGCCAGCCAGCGAGGCGATCCTTATGAATCTGCGGCGCAAAAATTTCCGTGAGCGAAGAGCAGACCGATTCTTGCCAGCTCGCGCGTCTCGCAAAATTGACGTAGGCATCCACCGCAAACTTGACGCCGGGTGTCAGGTATTTCAGTGAGACCAGGTCTTCCCGATTCAGGCCGACGGCATCGGCGAGTTTGGCCCATATCTCAATGCCGCCTTCGTCGTCACCGTACCCATCGTGATCAAGAATTCGCAATACCCACAGGCGTCGGACCTCTCTATCCGGGCAATTGGCGATGACGGCGGCATCTTTCAGCGGAATATTGATCTGATAGTAATACCGGTTCGCTACCCAGCCGCGAATTTGCTCAGGGCTGCACTGGCCACTGTTGAGCTTCACATTGAATGGATGATGAATATGGTACGCGCTGCCTTTCTCGCGAAGCTTGGCTTCGAATTGTTCGCGTGTCCAAGCCTCGCGCGCAACGGGTATTTGGTTTTCGGTCATGCTCAGTCCTTCAATAGCCATCTGAGGCCTCAAAAATCGAACGTCATGCCATCGAAGGCGAGTTCGATACCGTGTTCGGAGAGCGTCTTTCGCTCCGCACCGTCTTCGATCAACGCAGGGTTCGTGTTGTTGATGTGAATCAAAACTTTGCGTTTGGTGCGGCTGGCAAGCGTATCCAAAACGGCAATCATGCCTCCGTCGCCGGTCTGCGCCAGATGTCCCATGTCCAGCGCGCTTTTCCGAGAGAATCCCGCATCGATCATTTCAGTAGGGGTCCAGAACGTCCCATCCACGAGTAGCAGATCGGCCTGTTCCATCGCAGCGTAGACGTGGGGTTCGATTGCGCCGAGGCCGGGCGCATAAAAGGCACTTTTTCCGGTAACGGTATGCTTGATCACCAACCCGATATTGTCGCCCTGTACGGGTGCGTGGCGGTGGGGCGAATAGGGTGGTGCTTTGCTCGAAAGCGGTAGCGCAACGATCTCCACGCAGGGGAGCGCGTCGAAAGCGAGTGGCGTACCGTCGATGGGAATGGGATGATAATCGGTCCCACAAAAATGCTTGAACAAATGTGCGATCGGAAAGCCGGTGCTAAGGTCTTCCCAGACAGGTGGCGTTGCATAAATCTTCAACGGTCCCGCATTTTCGCGAAGCATCATCAGCCCCGTCACGTGATCGACTTGTGCGTCCATTAGCAGGACCGCTGCGACACCGGTATCGCGTGCTCGTCGCGACGGCTGCAACGCCGGGTTGGCGGCAATTTGCGTGAGGATGTCTGGCGATGCGTTGATCAACAGCCAATCATCGCCATTGACGCTGATAGCAATCGACGATTGCGTACGCCGGGTGGCATTGACCGTATTGCGACGCACCCCGTCGCAATTGCGGCAGTTACAGTTCCATTGCGGAAAACCGCCGCCTGCGGCCGATCCCAAGACTTTCAACTTCATGATTCTTTCCTAGTCGTGCCTTGACTTCTTCGGCATCGATACATCAAATTCAGTCGCCGCCTGCCTTTGAAAGGGGGCGGCGAGGCGACCGATGATGACCGGTCGCCCGGCGACGCTTAGCGGGTCGAGATGTACATCGTGATTTCAAAGCCGTAACGCATTTCAGTAAAACTCGGTGCGGTCCATTGCATGGTGCTCTCCATCAAAAAGGGGTGGCGCGAATGCTCGCCACGGTTAGGAAACAGTTATTTGTGTGAATCAAAATAAAGAAAATGCAACGAAATCATCCGGATAAAACGAGAAGCAGTATAGCGTAGCAGGGTAAAATTCGCTTGGAAGGCCGGGTGTCGTTCTTGCCCGGATGTCGCAAAACCCATTCTACTGCAGGGCATCCGCGTGGGTATAAGACCCTACTATCGGCTTCTTTCGTTAGAGATCTGGCAGTCATATCGGCTCCCGATGTGCCGTCGGTTGTCGGCATTCCGACGACCGGCGGATGCGCTCCCCATTACCGGTAAATGTTTCTTTATGACGATTTCTGTTCCGCTGTGCGCTTCGATGCGCTGTTTCTCCTCGATGCGACCTATGGATGAGGCAGATCGTGCAAAAGCCGTTTAACCAGGCCCCGTCATCGAAACCTGGATCATCGGGTCTGGCCATGGCGCATCTGGATGGGACGGTGCGTCCGCAGGACGACCTCTATCGGTTTGCTAACGGGGTGTGGCTTGCCGAAACCAGCATCCCTGATGACCGTGTCGCAGTCACGTCCTTTACCGTCGTGGCCGACCGAGTGCAGGAGCAGCTTTTCCAACTTGTTACACACGTCACCCAGCGTCCGGCCGCCGCCAGCGCGCCAGCGTCGGACCGGATTTCATGTCTCTATGCCAGTTTCATGGACGAGACGGCGATCGAGGCGTGTGGCCTCTCACCGTTGGGGGACTGGTTCGATAGTATCGATGCCATTTCGACGACGATGGACGTCGCCCGATGGGTCGCGCGGGCGAATGTCATCGTTGGCAATTCGCCGTTGCGTATTACGGTGGACATCGATCGAAGAGATTCGTCGGTGTATCGCGCGACGCTCGGGCAAGGAACATTGGGGCTACCGACACGGGATCATTATCTGGCAACGGCGTGCGAACGCTCGGCGACATTGCGTCGGCAATATCGAGATCATGCGGAAACCTTGTTTTTGGCGAGCGGGATCTCATCCGATGGGGCAGCGCGCATGGCGCAGACCGTTCTCGCCGTCGAAACGGCGATCGCGCGATTTCAGTGGAGTCCCATCGCGCTTCGCGATGTCGAGCGCACTTATCAACTTTACTCATTGGCCTCGCTTCACGAACTGGCCCCGGATTTTTGTTGGCGCCTCTTTTTTCAGGAAAGCGCGCTGCAGCCTGGGGACGGGGATGTCGTCGTGGCGCAACCCGACTATGTCGTCGCGCTGACGCAGTGGATGATCGAGACGCCGCTTAGCGATCTGAAAACGTATTTCAAATGGCTCGTGTTGAGCACGTACGCGCCATTTCTTCGTTCAGCTATGGCTGAACAGAGCCTGGCTTTTCACCGCGGCGTGTTGCGCGGTGTCAGGGCCCTCCCGCCGCGCTGGCAACGCGCTGTGGACTGCGTGAGCCGTTTCTTGGCGGATGATGTGGGGCAGGCGTATGTTGACGCGTTCTTCCCCGCCACCTATCAAAGCCGAATCGACGCACTGGTGCGCAATATCCTGCAGGCGTGTCGCGAGAAGATTGCTCGAAATGGGTTTTACGATGAGGCTGCTCGCCAGGAAGCGCTGCGCAAGCTCGCGAACTTATCGGTGAAGATTGGCGCGCCAGTCTCGCGCGAAAGCCGTCACGCGTCCGTCACGCTCCGCGCGGATGATCTGGTTGGCAATATCGCGGCGCTGAAAGTCGCTGCGTATGACAACGCAATCAAGAAATTGTCGTCGCCGGTGGATACCGGGGCATGGCCGATGTCGCCGCAGGAGGTAAATGCCTGCTACCGACCCGATAGAAACGAAGTCGTGTTTCCAGCGGCAATTTTACAGGCGCCGTTCTTTTCGGCCGAGCGGGACGATGCGGTCAATTATGGCGCGATCGGTGCGGTAATCGGTCATGAAATAAGCCATGCATTCGACGACCAAGGCAGTCGCTATGACAGCGAAGGCATCCTGAGGAACTGGTGGTCCGACAACGATCGTCGCCGCTTTTCATCGTTGATGGATCGGTTTGTCGATCAATACGGCAGCTATGCCGCGGTCGATGGCGAGAAAGTAGACGGTCTGCTGACGCTCGGCGAGAACATTGCCGATAATGCGGGCCTGTCGATCGCCCATGCAGCGTACATGTTGTCGCTTGATGGACATGCAGTGCGGGAAAATACAGTGCCACTAAAGACGGCCCGGGCGATTACAGCCGGGGCGACTACTGCCCCGATCATCGATGGGTTGACCGGCGAACAGCGTTTCTTCCTGAGTTTCGCGCAAATGTGGGCGACAAAAATGCGGCCGGAAGCCGTGGCTGCTTATTCGAAGATGGATGTTCATGCGCCGCCGCATGTACGCGCCAATGGCGCGCTGCGCAATCATCCTGGCTTCTATACCGCATTCAATGTGCGACCCGGGGACGCGCTCTACTTGGCACCCGAGCACAGGCTGACGTTTTGGTGACGACGGGGGCTGACGATTTTTTCGGTTTTTGCGGCGCTACCATAAAGTTTCGAAAAATTGCTCCGTTAACCGAGAGTAGATAGCGCGACATGCCGTCAGCATTGACGCAGACGTCAACACAGGCATAAGTATAGATCGGTGCGCGAAACCAGTTGACCTCCGGGGGCACGGAATGGATGTACGAGGAAATGCAGTATCGGCCAAGTCAGCGAATGACTCGCCGCAGATCAGCGCGACCGCCAGCGAAATTCGCGCTTTATTCGAGGCAGCACGCGCGACGGAGCAGGAATCGGACCGACTCATGCGCGATGGCCTGATGTGCATGGTCGCCGCCGTCAGTCTGCTGGTTATCGTCGCCGTGTGCACGTTGACCAACTCGAATCAAGCAAGCGGAACGACTGTGCCATCGTTCAGGCATCTTTTCAGCGATACTTCGACCAGCGCGAAAAATACTGCAGAGAGCATGACGCGGGCGCGAATCGGCGACGTCTCGTCGATGATGGGACTGCAAAATAACCTGGCGCAGCCGTCGTCGATGTTCAACACGTTGCGTGAATTTCGAGACCGTGTACCCAATGCGGTGGTGGCGACGTTGGCGGGACGATGATTTAAGCGATGCTGGCCCCGAATCTGTACAGGCATCGCTTGCCACCGTCGCTGTATGGATGGCGCGAAGCCGACGATTTGCTTCAACGCTTCAATCGCCTTGCGTGGTTCGATGGCAACCCGCTATCAGTTTTTAAATATGGCACGGTTACCCGGTAGAGGCGAGCAAGATCTGTTCATGGCATAGCGACGGAGTATAGGCGATCGACCGTCGATAGAGCGCGGGTCGATCGTAATCGCAATCTGAAAGCACAAGCGTTCGGAGCGATGTCGTGCATTCGCTCCACCCCACCTGGGCGCGGGAAAATGATAGGTGAAAATGCAAACTAGCGCTTTTGACGAAAAAAGAAGAGCTGCTCGTGCCACTCTCTTTGGCAGGATAACGCTTGATCTGCCCAACGGGCGCCGGTGTGAGGGGCAGGGCATCGACATTGGCGTGGGCGGGTGTTCCGCAATGTCGTCGGTGCCGCTGAAGTTGGCGCAACCGGTGGAGGTCACCGTCACGCTTTCTTTCCAGATGCGCACTGTTGCGCTCGTGGCGAATGCTCATGTGATCTGGTGTGTGTTATCCAGGGGCCAATATCGCATCGGCGTGGCCTTCGTCGGCTTGGATGCTCATTTAGACCGCGAAGTGAAGCGATACATCGATGAAGTGGGCGTGGTTCGTAACGGGGTGTCATAGACGCTTGCTACGCACGCCGTCTAAAATCTGCATACCTTTCCTGTTTCGAGCCCGTCGCAACGGCGATCGTCGCTTGGTGTACAAACACCTATGGCAGGATATTGCTTTGCGTCTATACGTCGCGTGACGGCGGACCTTGATCCGCGTGCCAACGTGAATGTCGCGCACTGGCCACCTGCGTCGCAGGTAGCCATTAACCTGGAATCGCGATGATAAAAATTTCCTTTCTTTATCCTTACTCCGCCAGCGGCCGTTTCGACCATGAATATTATCGGAACGAGCACATGCCGCAGGTCAAGGCGCTGCTGGGACCGCGTTGCAAGTCCTATTCAATCGACAAAGGTATTCCCGGTCCGGGAGACGGCGGCACGCCTGCCTACATGGCGATGAGTCATGTCTACTGCGACTCCGTGGAGGATTTCCTGGTCGGCATTGGTCCGCATGCGCAAGCGTTGCAGGCGGACGTCTTTAACTTCACAGACAGTCCACCGATTCAGGTCTTTAGCGAGGTGATCGTGGACCGGCAGGAATGAGATGGAAAAAGGCTTCTGAAGAAGAGAAATCGACACATGAACCTGGATGCCGCCATGGGCGTGCTGCCCGGAACAGAGATATTCGGCGCTGCGTATAGCCCCCGTGCGTTATAGCCGAAGTTGACGTTTAACCTGATATTTATTAGGAAATCATCTTGCCAAATCCAGCCCAGCCTTATGGCTTCGTCACGCGCGTCGCGGGCATGGTGGGCATCGCTGTCATCCTGGCGTTGCTCTATTTCGGTCGGGGCATACTCGTACCCATTACGCTGGCCATTATCCTGAGCTTGCTCATCACGCCGTTCATCCGCAAGTTGCGTCGTCTTGGACTGGGGCATACGGTATCGGTGGCGGTCGCGGTGGTGCTGACGGCGCTTGTGGTGGGCGCGATAGGGATCGTTCTAGGGTCACAAGTTCTGCGTATCGGCGAGAGCTTGCCGCAATATGCCGGCACCATTCGTAACAAGCTCGATGTGCTGAATCACCTGACGCTAGGCAGACTCGACAGTCTGAATGGGCAGGCGGGTCAATTTCTCAGCGAGTTCGAAAGAGGTCAGGCGGTTTTCGGCGGGGACGGTGCCGACGCGCTGAACCCGGCGCACTCGCCGCTCCTCGTGCAAATCCAGACGCCGCCCGTGCAGCCCGCACGGTTGTTGGTCGAGATCTTGTCGCTGGTGTGGCAGCCGGTGGCAACATCGGGCGTGGTATTGGTCGTGCTCATCTTCGTCCTGTTCGAGCACGAGGCATTGCGAGACCGGTTTATTCGTCTCGCCGGCAGTGAAGATCTCCGTGGAACGACCATCGCGGTCAACGATGCCGGCGAGCGACTGTCCCGGTTTTTCATCTCTCAATTTGCGGTCAATATCTGTGTCGGACTGACCATCGGCATCGTTCTGGCTTTGATCGGCGTTTCCGAGGCAATATTGTGGGGCGCGATGGCCGCCATTCTCCGATTCGTCCCTTATATCGGGGTATGGATCGCAGCATTCTGCGCGACCATACTCGCGGCCGCGATGTCTCCCGCGTGGGACATGGCCGTGGGCACCCTGGTGTCGTTCTTCGTGATCGAGATGGTGTACGCGCAGTTGGTCGAACCGAGGCTGTATGGACACACGACCGGGCTGTCGCCGCTTTCGATTGTGGTAGCGGCGATTTTTTGGAGCTCGCTATGGGGCCCTGTCGGACTCGTTCTCTCGACGCCGTTGACGCTCTGCCTTGTTGTATCGGGAAGGTATTTTCGCGCACTCAATATGTTCGAAATATTGTTAGGTGAAATTCCTGCATTGACGAAGCCCCAAAATTTCTATCAGCGCGCCCTGTCGGGCGATGTCCAGGAGATCATATCGAGTGCGCGATCCTGGCTCCGGAAAAAATCGTTTGCGGGCTACTGCGACTCCGTGTTGATTCCCGCCTTGCACCTCGCACGGGCCGATATGGATGCCAACACCATCAGTCAAAGGGAGCAGGCAAAAGTATCCAGTTCGATCGTTTCCGTGATTGCGACGTTGGAACGAAATCCGAAATGGTGGACCTTGTACCCGCGCGTGTCGGTACTGCAAGGAATCAGTGCGGGGCAGCACTTACGCCAGCAACGGGAGCGTGCCTCAGTCGAAGCCAAGATCGAATTCAATGCCGGGCACATCGTCTGTACCGGGGCCGGAGGGATGGGCGATGAACTCGCGACAGAAATTTTGGTGCGTATCTTGCAAAAGCAGGGGCTCGATGGACAACATGTGCTCTCCGATTCTCCGGACAAGCTCCGGTCTCTGGCAACGGATCAACAGGGTGTTTCCGTTTGCTGTGTCGTCAGTATTACGCCAGTGAAGGAACACGAAGAGATCATCACGATCTTACGGTCGGTCGAAAGTCTTGTGCCGTCCGCTAAGAGAATCGGCTTGCTCATACCCAGCCCATTCGAAGAGATGGCGGTGACCGAATACGCGTTTGGAAAATATTGCGAAGTCGTTACATCGATCGAGGAAACGGTCCAAGTGTGTTTGAAGTTGCAGCACGCATACGATAACTAGACATCACAGGACGCGGTTCCCCATCGCGCGTCGCGCATGCTCTTGTCCGGGGCGCCCTCGTTCGCTTCGCGCAGTGTGTTCCCCTTCATGGACATTTCCTAGGACAAGTCCCTATAGGGAGGGGCGGTTTCGGAAAGTAATATATTAGTCAACCGTCCCGGGCGACGCGCGTCGTGCTCAGCGACGTGGATTGACTGGGCGCGTCGAGGCGTAGACGCGTTGCGGCCTTGCCGCACTGAGGCGTCCGCTAGCGTGCAGCGCGCGCTGGCGGTCCGCGCATTATCCGGGGTTCGTCACGCTTTCGGAGTTCGGCATTGACCCAGTCTCTTACCCGTAACGAAGACCGTCCGACCCGAGAACGTGCGCCCAGCAGCGCCACGACGTCCAACGCAGAAAGCACACCGCACGTCAGCTCGCCCGCCGCCGCTTCCCTCGCCCCGCTGATCCGTTTCGCAGGCATTGGCAAAAACTTCGGAAAGGTCCAGGCACTCGTCGATATCGACGTCGCATTTCATGTCGGCGAGTGCGTCGGCGTGGCAGGACATAACGGCGCGGGCAAATCGACATTGATGTCCATCTTGGCGGGCGTGTATCCGCCGAGCGCAGGACATATCGAGATCGATGGTCAGCATTCGCCGCATTACGATGCGGCACTCGCAAGACGTGCGGGTGTGCGTTGCGTATTTCAGGAGTTGTCGCTGTGCGCGAATCTGAGCGTCGCGGAGAACATGTGTGTGGCGCATCCGTCGCTGAGCGGCCGGGGTTGGCGCAGACGTGCGGCAGCTGCCATTCGTCACAAACTTGACGACATTTTTCCCGATCACGGTATCGGCACTGATACGCTCGTCTCGGATCTGACGCTCACGCAGCGTCAGATGGTGGAAATCGCGCGCGCTTTCACTCAAATGGACGGCCAGGAGCGCACCCGTGGACGGTCCGAGGACACACCGTCGGCCGGCGCTGCGGATGCACCGGTGCGCGTCATCATCCTGGACGAACCTACGTCAAGCCTGGATGCCCATACCTCCGATCAACTGCTGCGCTATGTTCGTAAGGCCGTCGGCGAGGGCATCACGTGTTTGCTCGTCACCCATATGCTCGGCGAAATCGAGCAGGTGGCGGATCGGGTCATGGTGATGCGCGACGGCAAGCTGATTCGGGTGCTGCCGCGGGAGGCCATCAACCGCGATGCCATCATCGTGGCGATGGGTCAGCAAGTCGGGCAACCAGTGGTGCATTCGACGCTTCAGTCGGTGGGCGAGCCGGTCACGACGGCAGCAAACGCCGGCGCCGCAGCAATGCGAAGC